>QHZC01000653.1:0-2883 GCA_003224515.1 Acidobacteriota bacterium | reverse complement strand
GAACCCATCACGATGGGCAGAATCTTCGCCGCCGCCTCCGCGCACGACGATGCCGCGGTCGTGGAGCAAGCCGTTTTTCCCGGCGCGCTTTGCCCCGGGATCCGCGGGTCTTTCATTGCCGGCGGGAGCTGCCCCTGCGCTGGCAGTAGGCATGTGACGAAACAAAAAAGCACGAAGGGAAACAAAATTGCCCGGCGTGGCATGAGTTGCCTTTCTACTCTAGGGATTGCTGTGATGTCTGCGCGACGCATTTGCCGTGCAAATTATACCGAAGGAAGCTTGGCGCCGGCATCCTGCTGACATCATTCTCAGCATCCTCTGCGCCTCCGCGTTTAGTGCTTGAGCCTTTGTTTCGGATCCAGAAGGCAATCCGCGACGCGCGCGACTTGCACCATTTCTTTGACGTCGTGAACGCGGACGATGTGTGCCCCATTCAAGATGCTCGCGGTAACTGTTGCGGCGGTGCCCCAGATACGCTCTTCCGGTGGCGCAGGTTTGCCGTCCCGAGCCAAGGTCGCGCCAAGGAAGCCCTTGCGCGAAGTGCCCACCAAGAGCGGATAGCCGAGCTTCACCAGTTGCGGAAGTTTTTGCAGTAATTCGTAATTCTGCCGAAAGCTCTTGCCGAAGCCGATGCCCGGATCGAGAATGATCTGCGATTTCCTGACGCCGGCTTTCCTGGCGAGGATCGCGGACTTGCGCAGGCCCCCCATTACGTCCCTCATGAGGTCACGGGCAAACGGCCCTTTTTGCATCGTTCGCGGCTCTCCGCGCATATGCATCAGGATGAGCGGCACGCGGCGGCGCGCGGCGACTTCAGCAATCCGTGGATCGTTCTTCAACCCGGAAATGTCATTGATGATCTGCGCGCCGGCATCCAGCGAAGCTTCCGCGACCTCCGCCTTTTGCGTATCGATCGAAATAGGAATCTTGAGCAGCCGGCGAAGGCCGCCGAGCACAGGCAAGACTCTCTGCAGCTCTGCCGCGCTGGAAATTTCTTCGGCGCCCGGCCTTGTTGATTCCGCGCCCACGTCTATCAAATCCGCGCCGGCGCGCTCCAATTGCGCAGCGTGCTCCATCGCTTGTTCTTCGGCGTAAAACTTCCCGCCATCGGAAAAGCTGTCCGGGGTGACGTTCAGCACGCCCATCACGAGCGTGCGCTCGCCTAGCGCGAGTCTCCCCGAGCACAGCCGGAGAGTGAATTTTTTCCTGGAGATCATTCGCAGAAATCGAGAGGACGCAAAATGTGGCGCTCTTCCCTGCGGAAAGGAAGGCTCTTCCACGAGTCAGGAGTCACTCTTAGTCCAGGTCGAAATCGCGTATGGGTTTGCCTGCCGGCGCGTCTTTAGCCTTCTTCATCGCCTCTTCAAATTTCTTCGCCAGGATGTCTTCTTTGTTCGTTTCTTGGAACCAGGAATCCGCAAACTTGTCTTCGCGGCGCCGATTTTGTTCGGCAAGGATCTTTTGGGCGTCGGTAAGGTCCACGTTCGGGCCAGCTTTCGCGGCTGGCTCGTGCGAAAGCACAGCGCCGAAAACCGGATCAACTGTGAGCTTCGCCTGGCAGCACGGGCACGTGACGTGCAAGTTCTCGCTGTTCTGCTTTGTCATGGCGGTATTCTACGCCTTTTTACCCGGGAACAGGCACGACAAGCAATAATCCCCAGTAATCCCGCCTGGCGAGCCCCAGGAGAGCAAAGAATAGGGGTTCGCGCCCCTGCAGTCACTTGTGCAAAAACGAGTTAGGCCTTGGCGGGATGTTCGCCGCGGGTGAATCCCGGTGCCGGCCGCAACTCCGGACGGACCACTTTGGGGTCCGCGCTTGGTGCAACCTGAGGAGGTGGGGGAGGCGTGCGCGGCTTTTCCGGCAGCGGTTTGCCTTCCATGAGCAATTTCACTTCGTTGGCGTCGATGACTTCCCGTTCGAGGAGCGCCTGCGCGATGCGCTCGAGCGTTTCCCGGTTGTTAGCGAGCAGGTTCTTGGCCTTTTCGTAGCCACCGTTGACGATGCGCTTTACTTCCTTGTCGATCTGAATGGCGGTGTCTTCGGAATAGTCGCGATGCTGCGCGATTTCGCGGCCGAGGAAGATAGCTTCGTCCTTCTTGCCGTAGGCCAGCGGCCCCAGCTCACTCATACCCCATTCGCAGACCATGTTGCGTGCGATGTCTGTGGCGCGTTCGATGTCGTTGCCCGCGCCGGTGGTGATGTGGCCGAGGAAAATCTCTTCGGCCGAACGTCCACCCATAAGCACCGCCAGCATCGCTTCCAGATACCCGCGAGTGTAGGTGTGCTTGTCGTCTTCCGGAAGCTGCATGGTCAGGCCGAGAGCCATGCCGCGCGGAATGATCGTCACTTTGTGGACCGGATCGGCTCCCGGAGTCATCGCAGCAACCAGAGCGTGGCCAGCCTCGTGATATGCCGTGTTCTTCTTCTCTTCGTCCGAAAGAATCATCGATCTTCGCTCCACGCCCATCATCACTTTGTCTTTGGACATCTCGAAGTCGACCATCATGACGAATTTGCGGTTCTGGCGCGCGGCCCACAGCGCTGCTTCGTTCACCAGGTTGGCAAGGTCCGCCCCGGAAAAACCAGGCGTGCCGCGGGCGATAATCGACAAATCAACGTCGTCGGCAATCGGCACCTTGCGGGTGTGTACGCGAAGAATTTCTTCGCGACCCTTCACGTCGGGACGTGCTACCACAACACGGCGGTCGAAGCGGCCCGGCCGCAACAGCGCCGGATCCAGAACGTCAGGCCGGTTCGTTGCCGCGATCAAGATCACGCCTTCGTTCGATTCAAAACCGTCCATCTCCACAAGCAGCGCGTTTAGCGTTTGCTCACGCTCATCGTGTCCGCCGCCGAGACCCGCACCGCGATGCCGGCCAACC
>QHZC01000648.1 GCA_003224515.1 Acidobacteriota bacterium | reverse complement strand
AGAACAATTTTGTCAACAAAGTCTTGTCATGTTGCAGGATCATAGTTAATCCTCCTGGCCTTCCTTGACGGGGACATGATCGCCCGGCCTAAAGGGTCATCGGCTTTCGTTTTCCATTTGCCACGAAGCAATAAAACACGCCCTTGAAGTCAGGACCAAGACGCTACCTCTGCTGCAATAGAGGTTGCAATCGGGCAGTTCCGCAATTGCGTAGGCAAAAATTCGTACAGTAGTTCTCGCGGAAAGGCCCCTTGGAAGCGACAATTGAACCAGCAACGCGGTTTCATCACCCCGAATCGCACTCCCCAGCTGTAATCTTTCGAAAATCGAGGCTAGGCGACTTCAGGACGTGGAATGGGGACGGCTTTAAGTTCGGCGTTCTTGACCGAGACCGGGTTTCCTTGAGAGGGGATCGCCAGCGGCAAGATAGCTTGTATCTCTGTGCCATTGGACCGGCCGATAATCTCAAGTTTCCCGCCCAGTTGGCGTGCCCGCTCCCGCATGCCGGCTATGCCGACTCCGAGCTGGGAAATCGCGCACTCGGTCGTCTCCAGAACGCCCAGTGGGATGCCGTGACCTTGATCCTTGATCTCCAGCGTGGCCGAGCGGGAATCCTGAGTCAACGCAATTGCAGCGGTGCGGCTGCCGGAGTGGCGAAAAATGTTGGTCAAAGCCTCCTGGGTGATGCGGAAGAGAGTCAACTCCACTTCGACCGGGAACCGGCCCAGGTCCGGCGGAATGCTCAGGTCAACGACAATTCCGCTACGTCTGCTAAAGCCTTCGATATAGCGGGGCAGTACGCATTGCAGCCCGAGTTCACTCAACATCGGCGGGTGAAGCAGATAGGACAAGGTACGAACCTCCAGGATGACCTGCTCAAGGCAGTCCGCGGTGTCCTGTAGAACGTTGCTGAGGATCGGGTCTTCGCGGCTTTGCGCCAGCAGCTGCGCCCGTTCCATGTTGATGGCGGTGGCAGCGAGCAACTGCGCGGTGCCGTCGTGCAAGTCGCGCGCGACCCGGCGCCGTTCCTCGTCCTGGAGCTGCAGCAGCCAGCCCGATACGTTCCGCAACGAATCTTCGGCGCGTTTGCGCTTAGTGATTTCCGCTGAGAGATTCTCACTACTTTCCTGCAGTTCCACAGTGCGCACGCGGACCTTCATTTCTAGTTGCTTCACTACCTGACGCAGGTCCTGCCAGCAGAGATTCGCGACCCGCGAGATGTGAGCAGCGACCAAGACCACAAGTCCAAACAGCGGGCCCAGTAAAGCAAGTCCCTGCGTAAGGGAGACCATGGTGGCGGACCGCATCCGGTGCCACAGCACGAAACCTGGTCCCCACGCCATCAACAGGCGATCTGGTGCGATCAGTATCTTCAGCATAAGTGCCTTCTCAGCTACGCTCAAAATACGCGGCAGCGCGACGTCACGCAGCAGACTGCGTTGGCCGCTCAGGGCGGGGCCAAACCGACTTCGTCAGGTCAGTACCTAATTCTCGAACAGTTGTGAGGCTAACCTCATCTTAATGCCAACCTGAATCCCCTTGAGTATCCGCCGGGCCGGGGCTCGGCTCAATGATCAGGCCGTGCTTTAGCGCGTAGCGCACTAGGCCGGCCGTACTGATGATCCTCAACTTGTGCATGATTCGGCCGCGATGGGTGTCGGCGGTCTTTCCGCTGATTCCGAGCGTAGCGCCTACTTGTTTCATGTTGCTTCCCTCAGCGATGAGCTGCAAGACCTGCCGCTCTCGATCACTGAGTGGATTGCCAGGTGGGGGGGTGGCACCCGAGAGGTATGCGTTCACTACCGTCCCCGCAACCGCTGGACTAAGGTAGGTTTCGCCGCGGGAAACGGCGTCGATGGCTCGGGTCAAATTCGAGAACGCATTGTTCTTCAAAACATATCCAGTAATGCCGGCGCGGAGGGCGGCCAAGACGCACAACTCGTCCGCATACATCGTTAGGAGAATGATCTTCGTATTGGGAGAGGACTTGCGAATTTCTCGAGCCGCGTCGATACCGTTCAATAGGGGCATGCCCAGGTCCAGAATGGCGATTTCGGGCTGTAAAATAATGCACATTTTGATTGCCGTATGCCCGTCTGGAGCCTCGCCGACCACCCGAAAACCTTCCTGCTGGAGAATTGCTCTAAGCCCTTGGCGGAGAACTACGTGATCATCTGCAAGGAGTACTCTGAGGCGTGGTGAAGACGCTGACGTCATTAACCCCTCGTGCGGTGGCGAATCGGGGCCTTGTTGTAATGAATATACGGGGGGATAGGCCAAAGCGTCTTTGCGCCGGCGCAAGGACTAGCGGAGTTTACTGCGGGTCCGTCGGCAGATTCCTAAGAGTTCCTTTTTGTGTAGTTTAAGGCGTCCGGTTGGTATTACCCACGGTGGGTAATCTGCCGCATCAATGCGTGGTGCTGGAAGCCTTCGCCGCGGTGAGTTTGATTATATCGATGCCATCGGCGAGGTTAGCGAAGCCGATCTCTTCCGGCTCATCACCGAGCATCGTTTTATTCTCGGCACCGCGCCTTGCCGATCCGCATCGCTTGAGGAAAAAGAACTCTCATCAAACCGCTGCGCCGCGCGACCCTGTTTGAGGCCATCCGTCACAGGCTAAAGCTGCTAGCACCTTCCGAAAAGATTCCCACCACACCCAATGAAATGGGGCAAGCGCGCGAGCTGCGGCTGTTGCTGGTGGAAGACAATCGCGTGAATCAAAAGCTGGCGCTGTGCCTACTTGAAAAGTTGGGGCATTAAGTCACTCTCGCCAACAACGGCCAGGAAGCTATCGAGTTGTTGCAGCCGAATGCTTTTGACTTGGTCTTGATGGACATCCAAATGCCGATTATGGGCAGAGTCGAGGCTCCGCAAAAGATCCGGGATGCAGAACTGAAAACCGGAGTCCATATCCCCATCATTGCCATGACTGCCATGAATGCGAATGCGATGACGGATGACACAGAAATACTTGTCCGCTGGAATGAGTGGCTACGTCCCCAAACCGGTGCGGGCCGGTTTCCTTCGTGCGGAGATTGACCGATTGGCAAAACCGGCCAACACCAAGACTCTGGTTTTCCCCTGAAAGAAGAAAAAGTACATGCCTAAAGCGAGACTCACAAGATTGCCTGCCTGGCAGCGGCGCTGATCGTCAGTCAAGATTCGCTTCCAGAAAGCTTTCGCTTCACAAATCCTAAATCCCCTTGGTGCCTGGTTTCGACTGCACCATCATTTGCCGCATCGCCGCAGTGGATCCAGGCGCCCGCTTCTCCCTCCAGGCTTCAAGCCGCTTGCAAGTTTCTTCCATGTTCTGGAAAAGATGCGGATTCTTGAATGCGGCCCGCCACGTAGGAACGATCGATCGCATGCGGTCCCAGACCACCCAAATCTCGCCATTACTGTCGAAAAATAATTCGTCGTTGATCAACCCGCGGTTAACGATCCCGGCGACCATATCCCAGTAGCTGATCACCATGCGGATGTAAGTGTTTTCCTCGCCGCCCTGTGGATACCTCTGCATCATCTCTTCCGGAGATTCCGGATGAAAGTTTTCCACGAACCAAGCGCGCGCCTGGCGCAGGCGCGATTCCCGCCTCATGTCGTACAAACGCAGCATCAGGTTTACTTCGTCGTAGGTAATCTGGGCCATTACCGGTCCTCCTAGCTCTAACCCGCTGCTTCTGGCTGGCCCGCTTCCTGCGAGGAATGGGAAACGCTCGCCAGTTCGATGCGTTGCACGCTTGATATGGGTATACCCTGCTTTTGAAATTCGACCTGGATGCGGCGGCGCAGCTCGCGCGCGACCTCATCCTGCCGGGTCGGCGGGGTCCGCACCTGCAATCTCACTGTCGATGAACTGCGGTCGAAGCTCTGCACCCCAAGGATCCGCGGCCCGTCGACCAGTGTTTGAGACCAGGCTGGATCGCCCCGCAAAGCGGCTGCGGCGGTCTCCAGCGCCTGCATGGTCTTCTCGATCGGGCATTCCGGCGCAAGTGAGACATCCACGAACGCCTGTGACCAGTCGCGGCTGAGGTTGCTTACGGTGCGGATTTCGCCATTCGCGATTGTCACGAGAGCGCCGCGCGCGTCACGAAGAACGGTCCGGCGAAGCGTGAGGTGCTCCACGCGTCCGGCGTAATCGGCGAACTGGATGGTGTCGCCCACAACGTATTGATCCTCGAGTATGATGTAGAAACCGGTGATGAGGTCACGCACAAGGTTCTGCGCGCCGAAGCCGAGCGCAAGGCTGGCCAGGCCCGCCAGCGTCGCCACGGGAGTGACGTTGATGCCGAACTCCGGCAGGGCGGTTAGTAGAGCAACTCCCCAGATGACTCTGCTGGCCGCGCCGTAGAGCACACCGGCAAGAGTCCGCGTCTGTTGTTCGCGAACCTGGGCTGCTCGAGTCTGCGAAGCCGCATGCTTGATCAAC
The DNA here is from genome assembly GCA_003224515.1 of Acidobacteriota bacterium. Taxonomy (GTDB): domain Bacteria; phylum Acidobacteriota; class Terriglobia; order Acidiferrales; family UBA7541; genus Acidiferrum. The sequence continues at coordinate 2,636 of QHZC01000648.1, read as the reverse complement.
AAGTTCGTAATTGCGCGGAGTATGCGGTTCACAACCAGTGCGCTGACAAAAATCCCAAGAAGATGGAGTATGTTGGGAAGCGTCAAATTCAACCAGCGATTGAAGGAACTAGGCATGATTTGATGAGAGGAGGAGTATAACATTGGAAGAGGTTCGAGGAAGTGTCGTCCCGTGTGGCGGGGGATTGCGCGGGCGCAAGGGGGTTTTCCAGCTATGAAACCAAGACGCAAGTTTCTAGTAACTCTTATTGCCGCAGGGGTGCCTACGGGGATCCTCGCTCTCATATCCAGTGCGCAGGTTCGCGCCCAGCGTCCGCAAAATCCTCAACAACAAAAGGAAGACGATACGAATGCGCCGAAGATCGATCCCAAAACGATCCTGGAGGCGAATCAAAAGGAAATTAAGAAGAGTGTCGAGAAGCTTTACGATCTAGCGAGTGAATTGAAGGCAGAAGTGGAAAAAACGGATTCGGTTCAGGTGCTCTCTATCGCCATGCTTCGAAAGACGGACGAAATCGAAAAACTGGCGAAGGAGATCAGGTCCCGGGCCAAGGGATGAATCCGACGGTTGAGAATGCGCGCTAGCGCCAACGAATCATACCGGATAGAATAGCAATGTTCATGGAAGTTCCCGCGAGTTGCGCCCTCAGAAGCATCGAGGGCCCACTGCGCGCCTGTAGCTCAGCTGGATAGAGCGCTGGTCTCCGGAACCAGAGGTCGGGCGTTCGAATCGCCCCAGGCGCGCCACTTAGGAAAGGTCCCAATAATCGCGCCTGAGATGCACTTGGTAAGACGTTACCACACTCGCCTTACACCATAGCTTTCAAATACCGCTTCGTCACTGATGATCGGTGTATGTTGCGCTTGAGACTGAGCAATCAGCATACGGTCAAATGGGTCCTTGTGAGGACCCGGTAAAAGACCGGAGCGAATACCATGTTCCGCAGAGATAGCCAGTAACTCAGATTTTAGCCACTGGTTCGACCAGTGAGACCAGAAAAGGTTTGACCGTTCCGTTCGGGCATAACATCCCCCGTAGCTTGGTGAGAGCCAGAAAAAGGAGGATGTTATGTCGGAAATGTATCAAAGGTTAGCGCATTCCAGTTGGGACTGTAAGTATCATGTGGTGTTGTGCCCTAGCGGCGGCGCAAGGTGCTGTTTGGCCAGGCACGGCGCAAGTTGGGAGAAGTATTCCACAAACTTGTCGAGAGTTCCCCGCCTTTGTAATTCGGATCCAGGATTCGATCGGCAAGCTAAGGCCGATATGCGAAATGGCGCTTCGTGCCTGACGATAAGCGTGGCTCCGGTACGGGCGATAACTAGTCTGGTGGCAAGGACCTGGATGTAACGGCCCTTTGACCCCGTTGGAGAGTTTCTTAAGCCGTTCGTCAACGGGCCGAACTGGATCCTCATTTCCACGGAGGAGAACAGGGATGAGAACGGACGAAAAGCTATGGCGAACCGCAGGGCGAAGAAGGAACAAAGTGCTCGCTCGAGGGACTCGCCATGTGGTCAACCGCGCGGTCACAGCATTGCGACTGGGGGCCTCGACCTTACTGCGAAGCCAGACGTACCTCGGCGCGCAGTACCGACGTTTGCGCAACGAGCTCGGCGCCCCAAAGCCATCACAGCCATGGCTCATCGGCTTGCCCGACTCGTCTATCGAATGTTGAAGTATGGTCAGCAGTACATCGACAAAGGGGCTGAGTACTACGAGTAAAGAAACCGCCAACAACAAATCGAGTTCGTCAGAAAGAAGGCCACCGAACTCGGGCCTACAGGGTAACAGCAGCCCATGCCCTAAACTATCAACCAAGAAGTTTCTTGAGAGCCCCTAACTATCCCCTAACTACTCTTAACTACTCCTCTTGACTGGATGCAAACTGGGTCAGAGGAATCCCACGCGGGCATAGGGCAAATAGTCGAAGTGCGAGTTAAAGATGCCCCAAAGTGAGTTTGTTTTGGCACAATCTTCGTAAATTTTCTTCCTCTTTTTTGCTTCAGCACAAAGAGAACAATCTTTTTGGGCGTAAGGTCCCGACACTGGGACTGGGAAAGAACCCCGGTGCTTGCGAGTGGCCCCCGCAACCAAGCGGGGGATTCTCGGGGCGCTGCTTGCGCCTGCAAGTCAGCAAGGAGGCCAGACTGTCATGAGAAAGCTGCACCAGATTTGTTTGCTCATCGCTTTTGTGTGTCTTGCGACAGGGGTCGCGCGGGCTCAGTCATTCCGGGTTCAGTGCCCGACCGCAACCATCACGCACCCGACGGCGGCTAACAATAATTCGGAACCTGCCTACACAGCTCCGACTTTCACGAGCGGTCAGACATATGTGACGTCAAAAGCAGGCCACGTGAATGGCGCGATAAAATGCCAACAGATCTCGGGCGGTGACGGTTACGCCGCGATGGGCGACGGCACGCAGACCTACCTGTTCTCTTTCGGACCGTTGTCTGGGCTCGCGGACATCGCTTCCGGCCAGCCGGGAACAGAGTTCCCGAATGTTTTCAATAGCGTGTATTCGGGCCCGACGCTACAGCCCGGTGATCCTGCCACGACGATGGACGGCGGTCATGCCTTTAATTACAACGGCGCCGTTGGGCTGATTCCCAACCTAGATGCCAACAATGGATCAGGAA
>QHZC01000127.1:13386-14586 GCA_003224515.1 Acidobacteriota bacterium | reverse complement strand
TGGTGAAGTTGTGATCGATGCGGACGATCTCTTCCTTCAAATTGGTAGGAGTGTTGCTGGTGCCGGCGAACTGGTTTCCCGATGTCGGCTTCGGGAAAATGCCAGCGGTGAGCAGTGCCTGTGCATTGGGGCTCAGGAGCGAGATCGGAATCTTGTTGTTGGCAAAGGGACGCAGCACCGCAGTCTGACCGTTCGCGTCCGAACAGTTTCCAGTTGTTGGATCGGCTGTGCTCAGGGTCTGGCCTGCGCTCGCGTATTGCGTCGCCGTTGCCGCGGAGACCTGATTCGAGCAGGGCGTGTGGAGTGCCGCCGGGAGCAGCGAGGAAGCAAACTGCCCGCCGTACGTGGCGGGATCGGGCACCGTTTGGCTGTTGTTGAGGTTGCCCTGGATCAGCCTGCGCCACTCCATGTTGTAAAAGAAAAAGGTCCTCTTCTTGTCGGGGTTGTACAACCTGCCAAAGGTCACCGGCCCGCCAACGTTGAAGCCGAACACGTTCAGCCGCAACTTTGCAACCTGGTTGTGGGTACCGTCTAGATTGGTCGCAGGGTTAAAGAAGTTACGCGCGTCCAATGCGTCATTGCGGTTGAACTCCCATGCTGAAGCATGCAGCGTGTTCGTGCCGCCCTTCAGAACCATGGTCATCGTCGCCGCCGAAGAAAGACCGTAGTCGGCGCTGTAGTTCGACGTCAGAGCGCGGAACTCTGCGATCGCGTCCGTCGACGGCGCAATGCTCATGCCACCTGCGCCACCACGGTCATCATCTTCGCCACCGTCCAGCAAATGAATGTTGTGGTTCTGACGCATGCCATTAAATTCCACGTTGGCGTCTCCGCCGACTGGCGTGTTGACGTAACCGTTGATCTGGCTCGATGCTCCAGGCGTCAGAGCGGCGAGCTGGTAAATGCTGCGGCCGTTCACGGCGAGCTGCGCCAACTGCCGGTCGGTGATGACGTTGCTGACCTCGCCGGAATCCGCTTGCACGCGGACGGCATTGGCTTCGACGGTTACCGTCTCCTGCGCCGCACCCAAAGCCATCTGGAAATCCACGCGAGTGCGGTCGCCGACGTTCAATACCAAGCCCTTTTGCTCGGCGACTTTGAATCCAGCAGCTTCGGCCTTGACGTTGTAGTGGCCAATATGCAAATCGACCGCGGCATACTGGCCCGAGTCATTGGTAATCGTCGTGTGGTCCAGACCGG
>QHZC01000127.1:3132-13349 GCA_003224515.1 Acidobacteriota bacterium | reverse complement strand
AATGGTGGCACCCGTACCAAATGCCTGGGACGCCGCACCAAGGACGAGCACGCAAAGAAGCAATACGTGCGATAGACGCAACTGTTTCACAACAAAGGAACCTATCCGAGAAGACTGAGAAATAAGGAACGCCATTATTCGCCTCCAGACCCCATATCTATTTGATAAAGATAGCATTGCAGGGCGAACCACAACCCCTAAGTCACCACGCGGCCACCCCCAATAACCCGCGGAGCGCTTTTCACTAACGCCTATATAGTCTTGCGGCAGAGCCCTGTCAAGCAAAAATAATGATATTCTACAGAAAAATAATGATATTCTGGGGCCGGGAAGAATGGCGGGCAGGGAGCCCTCTTTGTTTGCGGACAGGCAACACGGACGCGTTTTGCCTATATAAATGTGGGGCCATGACGGTCCGTGGGAGAAACCCTTGAGCTACTTTGGTGCGTAGAAAACTCGTCTGACAAGACTCAAGTTGAGCTAGAATCGCGGCTTACGGGACGTCGAGTGAACCTAGCACTCTCACTCTCGGACACACCATTTCCCGTATCCTAATTTTGGAAGATGTTCTGAGAGTTCTCTAAATGACGCCGCCGCCGCGAAAGAAATCTGGCCCGCACAACGAGGGTAAGGTCACCCTAAAGACCATTGCGGAGCATCTTGGGCTGACCCCGGGAACGGTCTCCGCCGCCCTGAATAATTCTCCGGCGGCACGTTCCATTCCCGAGCATACGAAAAATCGCATCATAGAGACTGCGCAAGCACTCAATTACCGCCCCAACTTTTTTGCCCGAACCCTGCGGTTGAAGAGAACTTATACGATTGGCGTGATCGCCGAGGAAATCGGCGATGCCTACGGTGCGATGGTGATCAGCGGCATCGAAGAATACCTCCGGAAGAACAACTATTTCTTCCTCACTGTGATCCACCGGCATGATCCAAAGCTCCTGCAAACTTACGCGCAAATGCTTTTGACGCGAGGTGTGGAGGGCTTCATTACCACCGACACTTCCCTGATGGAAAAGCTTCCACTGCCGACCGTCGCGGTCGCAGGACATGAGCGCGTCGAAGGTTTGACCAACATTGTCCTGGATCACAGGCGTGCCGCGCGGATGGCCCTCGAACATCTTCGCGATCTCGGTCACGAAGAAATCGCCTTCATCAAGGGACAGCCCATCAGTTCGGACTCCGCCGTACGTTGGAGTGCGATCTGCGAAGTGGGGCAGCAGCTCGGCATTCGCATTCGTCCCGAGTTGACCATCCAACTGGCGGGCATCGATTCGACGCCCGCCATCGGATATCCCTTCGCCAAGCAACTCCTGGCAAGGAAACATCCTTTCACAGCACTTTTTGCTTACAACGACATTTCGGCAATCGGCTCGATCTGGGCGATTCGCGAAGCGGGCCTGCGTGTGCCGGAAGATATTTCCGTTGTCGGCTTCGATGATATTCCCGGAGCGGCGTACGCCAATCCCGGATTGACTACGGTAAGGCAGCCACTTGTGAAGATGGGGCAAATCGCAGCGCAAACGGTTGTCAACCAAATTGAGGGGGGCGGCGAATACGTGCCGGAGATCGCCATCGAGCCGGAGTTTGTGATCCGCCAATCCACAGGACCCGCTCCTGTCCGCCAGCTACGGAGCGTCGCGGGAAGCTCACGCCACGCGCAAGAAGGCTACCTGGCTAAATAGGTTCCTGGATCACCGAAGAAATATCCTCAAGAACCGTGTTTTGTTTTTGGTCAAACTCGCATAGAGTTTGACAGGGTACGACGTGGCGCGCCCTTGACTTCAGTTTGGGACACACATACGTTAGAGATGCGTCTTATCAGGCCAATACTGCTGGCGGTGATGGCGATTGCCTTCCCCAGGTAATGCATTAGACTGCTTAGCCATGTTGACGCCCGATGCGGCGATGCTGTGCAGCGATTCGATGCCTGGCTCGTCGCACAGCCGCGAGCACAGCCAGGAATGCTGCATGACCATGCCGTCCATGCACGCGACCTTCATATGGCCGGCCTCGGCGCATGCTCCATACTTCTCACCTGTTCTTGTTGCAGTCCTGCCGGGTTTTAATGCATCGCAAGTCCTAGATTCCCCATCAAACATTGGTTCCTTCCGCCTCCGCCACCAGGCGACGGGTATTCTCAGAACCGACGACCAACTTCTCGAGGCAATTACCAAAGCGGCCTTTCAGTTCTTCTGGGGGCAAACCGACGCGGCGACGGGCAAATCAAGGATCGCGCTTTCGCTGCGGGCGGAAACGACAATCGGCCGGTCTCAAACATAGCTCCCACCGGATTTGGGCTTGCAGCGCTGTGCATCGGAGATCAGCGGGGATACCAGCCAACGTGGTCGATCATCAATCGCGCACAAACAACGCTGAGTTTTCTCAGCTCAAAATGCGATGAACCTGGCGGGCTTCCAGCCGGGCCGAGTCCTGGCGGAACTCAGAAACTACCGCACGTCGGGACATGCCACATTACAAACTGCGTAGCAAACGGGACTTGGAGTAGAATTGTGGCGTCCCGGCGAAGCAAACGGCGGGCAACCATTGACAACTGATTCCGGAATCGTCGACCGCAGTCAGATGTATCCCGAAAAGTTGCAGGCTTTGAAGGGCCGGCCTTTTCAGAACGCGATGCCGACCGCTCACAGTCGTTTGTCATAGACAAGATTCAGAAATTCGACTGCGCGGCTGACCCATCTTTTCAGAAGGCAACCCGGTCCGAATGCCATTTCCTGGGCGCACAAAGTTTCGTTGGACTTGAGTTCTTCACGCAGCGACACGGCACGCCGTGGCCGTTTTCAATTCTTGGAGGGAGGCCGCATGAGTGTTATCCGACGATTGTCAGCGATCATTTTACTCTCGCTGGCGTACCTTTCGACTTCTCGAGGGCAGGATAATAAGACCTTGAATCCGGCCCCCGCGCCGCCAAATATCTTGCTTCTCGTGCACCAGGAAATCCAATACGGCAAGGCAAACGCGCGCAAGAAGTTAGGGGTCGCTATTGCGCGCGCCTGTAATCGTCTTGATGTCCCTAATTCCTGGATTGACTTGCAATCCCTTACTGGCCCGCGGGAGATGCTATTCTTCGATCCTTTTGACTCGTTCGAGCAGTTGGAGCAGTCCCTCGATGGCTGGAAGCAGATCTATGCCGCCCATCCCGACCTCGCGCGGATGCAGGAAGAGATCGACTCGCTCTTAACAAGCGAGCGCACGATCGTCGCGGTACGCCGCGACGAGCTGGGCTATCACGCAGACAACATCGATCTGTCGGAAACGCGCTTCATGCGCGTGGTTGAAGTGCGCCTCGCCCCGGGGCACGAGAGCGAATTTGCGGAAACGTTTAAGATCCTCGGCGAGGCCTACGAGAAGATCAAAGCAGACTCACCGTGGGTCGTCTATCAGGTGAACCTGGGCACGCAGTCGCCCGGTTTCCTTATTTTCATGCCCATGTACGCGCTCAAGCAAAACGACGACCTGCTCTCATGGAAGGAAAACCTGCGGGAAGCGGAAGGCGAAGAAGCCATGCAACGGCTGCAACAGATTGCGCGCGAATCGTATGCCAGCAGCGAGAGCAACCTCTACGTTGTCGACAGCCAGATGTCCCACGTATCAAAAGAGTTTGCGGCCGGCGATCCGAGTTTCTGGACACCAACGCCGGTACCGGCCGCGAAGCCCGAAGGAAGGAAAGGAACCGTTATTCCAGCCTGGGGTCAAGACACCGCCAAAGCAATCACACGGAAAACCACGGAAAAGACGCGGAATCGATGAGCTCTCGAGTTCGCTTACCCGACAGCAGCCGGTGAGCTAACCTCAGAAAGCGCGGCCTTTCTTTCCGCTTTCGCCTGTTTTGCTTCTTTGCTCCCGGTCGATGTGAGGTCTTGGTTTCCGAAACCGACGCCGATCTTTTTCAAGAATGCAGTGGGGGGTTCGCCGCCGGCGAAGATCCAGACGTAATCGTTAGGGATCTCCTCCCTTTTGCCATTGACTTCCAGGAGCACGGACTTCTCTTTGAATTCCACGGGAATGGAGTTGAAGATTACTTTGACCTTACCCTTGCGGATGCATTCTTCAATCCGTATCGAGTTGCGCTCCTTGATGCGGCTGAAGGCCTCTTTTCGATACGAGAGCGTAACTTCGTTGCCGACCTGGTGGCCCAAGCCCATGGCCGCTTCGATGCCGCTGTCCCCGCCACCTACGACCAGGATTTTCTTGTTGATGTAGTGGTCCGCCTCAATCAGGCGGTACATGACCTTTGGTAATTCCTCGCCTTTGACGCCGAGTTTCCGCGGACTGCCGCTCTTGCCGAGTGCCAGGATTACATTCTGGGCACGATGCTGGCCTTTGCTGGTCGTGATGGTGAAAATGCCGTCTTCACCCTTCTTGACGTCCTCCACTTTCTCTCCATGATGAAATTTGAAATCCGCCCGTTGCAGCACTTTGGCCCAGAAGGCCATGAGGTCTTCCTTCGAGAGTTCCGTCTTCTTAAATTTTCCGTATGTAGGAAATTCCACGGGGCTGGTCATCACCAGCTTCTGGCGCGGATATTTGGCCACGGTGCCGCCCATCTCGCCCTCGTCCACGGTAAGGTAATTCAGTTTTTTTTCAATGGCGCGCAGGGAAGCGGCGATACCTCCGGGACCTGCCCCGACAATAAACACGTCGTGCACGCCTGGGGCGGACTTGGGAGAGCCCGGCGCGGCGATTCTGTTCGCGATGTTATCGATGCATTCGCGACCTTGGTTGATGGCGTTCTTGATCAAAGCCAGCCCGCCAAGCTCGCCGACGATGAACATGTTTTTTATAGTTGTCTCATTCTCCGGCGTTAGGTAAGGCGTGTCCCCACCCATACTGGGACTGGCCAACACCATGGTGATGGCGCCGACGGGGCAGACCTCCGCACACAGGCTGTGGCCGATGCATTTGTAGCCATTCACGATTACAGCTTTCCCACCCAGCATGGCAAGGACATCGCCTTCGGGGCAGATCATGGTGCAAGCGGCACAGCCAATGCAATATGTAGTATCGATATGGGGATGCTGAGCTTGGGGGCCATCGGAACGCAACTTCCCTTTTTCCTCAGCCGCGCGCGCTAGTTCTTCTATTTTCTTTTGCTTCTTTAAATAACCGCGCACGAGGAGGCCGATAACGATCGCGGCCAGAATGAAGGCGGTAAAAGTATCCATAAAATCAGCGCGGTTTTTTTGTTGAAGCTTGACCCTGCCCGCCCGGCTGTGAAGCGGGCGGTTGTGAATTGGCCGGGGGACGACCGGGCGGCAGGGCACCTTGAGCCGTGGCACCAGCCGGATTCAAGACATCGTTGAACCTCGGGAGGCCACCGGCATGCACGTCTTGATTCTGGTGCGGGTTTTGATTCGGATCCGGATGCTGGATCATGCCGCCGGTCGCCTGCGTCTTGAGAACGACCCACGCACCGTCGCGCTTTTCCAGGTTATAGGCAACCTGCATGCCAGACCCCTGGGGTGCGCCGGTCTTGGGCCGGAATTCAACTTCGGCGTGCGCCTGATTGCCGTTGATGGAAACACTTCGGATGTCCATCACCATGGCGCTCATGTTCAGAGTGCCAACCCCGGTGAGATGTTGCATGATTCCGGCGCGAATGGCGTCGTTGTCGCTCTGCTGTTTTTTGCAAGCGCTGCAGGTTAGAAGCGCGGCGAAAAGCCCAAGGGCCAGGGCCAACCGGTTCATGAGCAAGTCCTTTTGGGCTGCATCAATATCCGTTTTCCTATGACTGGTACTTTCATTTTTGGGCAGATCCCCTCAACGACATTCTGCGACATAGGTAGCTTCTTCGCCCTTCCCACTTACAGTCTATAGCCCATAAAGAGGGCAACGCCAATATGCAATATGGCAAGAATCGCAAAGGCATAACTAAAGGGCCGATGCACGACATGCCAGAGCCGAAAAACCTGTTCCGTACGCGTCAGGAAGAGAATGTGCTTGGAAAGGCTGGCCTGTTTTTGAGCGATGCGAATGGCGCGCTCGAGTTTCAGGTCGCCCGTGGCGACCAAACCGCAGAAAGAGCGCAGCCAGGGACCGAATCCGGCCTCTTGTAGCCGCACCCTCGAAACTTGATAGGGCCGTTTGAAATCGATTAGAAACATGGAAAGGAGAGAGGCGAACATCGTTGTCTTGGCAACTTCGTCGGCCGTAGGCAAGTGATACAGCGCTTCCACACAGAAGCCAAGAGTTGCTTTCTGTTCCGCGAGCTCTTTCTGCAGTGCCTCTTCTCGGTCCTCCATCTCCTTCTTGGAGAGTTGCGCGGCGCTGAGGCCGCGAGGAATCTGCGAATAGAGATAACGGCCGACAAATCCGCTTAGGGTCACCGCCATCATGCTCCAGAAGGCCATCCCGGCGATGTTGCCGAACTTAAAGGAGGCGTGGAAGGCGATGATGATAGGGGCAGTGGTGCCCAGAACGACATGAAAATCGAGCCAGTGACGCGAATTCCCCTGTTTGCCAAGCCATCCCCATTTCATGCGGAGCGGATAAAGGTAGATGAGAAAAAATATCAGCACACCGAGCATACCCAGTTTGATCCCAATGGACCCGCTAGGCCGCAGGATTGGGTGCTTCGGAGAGAAAGGTCGCTGGGCAGCGCTCAGCCCGTAATAGTTAAGGCCGTAGCCGGCGATCACCAGAACAACGGCGGCGGCCAGCAGCCAAGCGAGCAGCAGGCGAGTGCGATGCCCCTTTTCGGGGTCGACACGCGTCAAGACAGCGGTACCTAGACCTGCGGTTGCACTCATCGTTTCGTCTCGAGTTCCTCCACCTGAATGGTGGCCCTAAATCTTTTGTAACCTGTGAAGCGATGAATATTGCGCCAATGCTGCCGGGCCGTTTCGACGTCGATAATGGCAGATACGGGCATCCAATACGACTCGTCGGGATCATGAAAATGCACGGTGGCGTAATGAATTTCACTACGCATGCCGTGAAGTCCAACATCGCTCAGGCTGGAATCCATGGTCGCGACCAATTTAGCGACGGAGCCACTCTGCTGCTCGATCCAAATCGTGCCAGAAAGAGGGATTGGATAGTTCTGGCTGCGAAGTTGAAGCGCCGCGGGCGAAGAAGCACCGGGAACGGGTTTGAAATTTACTTTAGCAAAGGCCACACCGTCAACAGTTTCCTCTCCTGCGGGCTCGAACGTATAGCTGGTATCAGAGCAGGGTGCGCGCCGAATCACGGAAGGCCGCTTTGCGCGTATCCCGGGATTCGACGAGCTTCAATGATCCGCTGTTGCTATTGGCCTGAAGCTGGTAATCGAAGACAGATTCTTCACGATAACTGGCTTTCCCGTTCTTGCCGACAACTGCCTGCGTCACATTTTCCGTGCACACCACATTGGCGGCCTGTTCAAAGAATTTTTCGACGGTGGCGCGGGCGCGAGAGAGAGCCGCCATGGGCGCCGAAACGGGAGCGCCAGCCGTCTCGGCGGCGGGTTGAGCGGCTAGTTGCGCTTGGCCAGACGCCGTGACGCAGCAAAACAGCATTGCCACGGAGAAAACAAACCTGAGCCGCCCCAACGCCGCAGTGAGAGGAGTTCGGCTGCCCGGAAGTTCTTCGCGCCGAAGGTGGTTTCTCATTTGCGATATCCTCCGAAGCGATAGCCGAAAACCGTGGTCCATTGCTGGTAATTCATGCTGGTGCCGCGGTACCATCCGAAATTGCCTTCCAGGAAATAGCGGGGGCCCACGTTCCAATCAGCCGTGGCGTTGACGAAATTGGAATGGTTATTGTTCGTCAGCGTAGAATTGAAAGTCTGATGACCACCCAAGAGTTGGATGCGGAACGAATCGGTAAGGTTCTTAGAAAGTGAAACAGAAGTGTATTTGCCGCTTCCGAACGAGCTATCGAATTTCGAGTAATGCACGTCGGCGAGCAGACCGGTTTTCAACAGGTTGGGCAAGGTGATGCCAAAGGCCTGATTCAGCGAATTCTTCTTGTCCGCGGAGGCCTTACTCCGGCCTAAGCTGGCGTACACGCTGATGTGCTTGACAAGCTCTACGCGCACGTCCCCGCTGAAGCCTTGAAAGAGATACTGGTCTAGTAGACCGGTGCCGAGCAGCCGGGGATCGTATGTCGGCAGGCTGCGGAAATAATTGTGATTGACACCGAATCCCACGCGGTGAAATGGCTGAAGGTGCAGCGAAGAATAGCTTTGGGAGATTCCCGTGGGATTGCTTCCGCCATTTAGCAGCGGAGATGTTCGGGCCTCGTCCGCCTGCAAAGAGCTGTAAACCGTGATGTAGCGCTTCCACGACAAGTTGTTCTCGAAGAATGCAAATTGGCGAGCGACCTTCCATTGGATGCTGGTAACCGCGATGCCGGCAGTACTGTAAAAGCGGGTGTGATCGAAGTCGCCAGCCTCGAAATTCACGAAAGTTCCGGCAATATGCTGGTTCGGATTATAGCTCCAGGAGGAGGGATCCGGCGCGGATCCGGCGAAGAAACCCACGGTCGCGAGCCGCGTAATCTTTCTTCCAAGGTAGCCACCATCAATCGTGCTCAGGCTCGGCGCCCAAGGAAGAAACAAGCGCCCCACGCCGATGGTGACCGGTGAATAAGGGCTTTGATAGAATAAACCGATTTGGTACGTGCGGTTGATCAGATCCGTGAGCGTGGTGGTATTGGCGCCTGGAGGAGTGGAACTGCTGATGTTCATGTTGCCGCGCCAGTAGCCCTTGAAATTCCAATAGGTCCCGCCGATATTGCTGATGTCCGAAGAGATAGACAGCCCCACTTGCTTGGAATTGAGCCCGCCCGCTTCATGGATACCGCCATAGTCAAAGCCGATCCGGCCGCGGATCTGTCCGACCGGTGATTCCTTAAACTTCTTTTGTTCTTGCGCCGTGCGAACTTCTTCCTCCAGAGGATCGCCATAGGTGAAAGTCATGACTATGGGATACCTCTCTTCTTCAGTGGCCTCCACGGCCTGACGACGTTCGACCACGCTGTCGGGCGTGAGAAAAGCCACTTGGCCTGCCTTAATCTCGCCATTGCTGCTCACGATTTCGCAGACCGCAGAAGAATCCGCCACGGAAACAACCTTGAGTTCCGCCACGTGCTCGTACCCCCGGAACCGCACGGCATCAGAAACCACGTCATCAGGTGGCGCGTTGACCAGCGAAAGCTTCATCGCTTCTTGGAGATTGGCGTTGCGCCCGGCATCAATATAGAGCGAGCCGTCAGCGACATACTTGACGCGAAAAACGGAAGGCTTGCTGGATTGATCCGCCTGCGGATTCTGCGCGCGACTGACGTTAACGTGAAAGGTGATGGCCGAGCAAACCAACACCGCGAAAGCCCAAGATGGCTTGAAAAAAAGTCTCGTGGCTAGGCTTACCCTCCAGGTCGTTCGATACACTTGCTTTCCTTCCCCCTACTACAGTTCTCCAAGGAATTTGCTCTTGCACCATTTCACCCGCCAAGACCTCAGAAGCGCGCGAAGCGTGTCCCCGTCCCCCGTCAATTCTTATGACAGTCGTAGCACCGAGTCGGCGGATTGTACCAGCATGCGGGAGATGGCGTGCAAACGTTAGGATGCGACATTCCGGGCCGGTGCGCGTTTGGCGACGTATGGCAATTCTCACAAGAGAACGTCTTATAGTTCGTCGAAACAATGTGACAATCCGAGCAGACCGAGCCATTATGCGGTATACGGAACCAGGTGTGATTAAAGGTCGCCCCCAGCCAGCCCGTGGTCACCCACGTGGTGTGGCAGGTTAGGCAAGTGGTCGGGTACAGCGCGGCAACGTGGTTCGGCACGGCACCGCCGAGCGTCACGGTGCTTTGCCAAGCGGCTTGGTGGCAGCCATAGCAATCCGTGTTCGCCGCCGTCAGCTTGAAGTTGCCGCCTACGTGGCACGAAGCGCAAGGTGCGGTTACGTGCGCGCCCTGCAACGGAAAGCCCGTCGTGGTGTGATCGAACTTGCCGTTTGCCCAGAGCAGGGTGTCGTGGCAGGTCGAGCATTGTGAGGTCGGGAAGCCCGCCGTGATGTGATTCGGTACCGCCCCACCAAGCGTTTGCGTGCTCAACCAAGCAGGTTGGTGGCAACCGTAGCAGTCCGTGTTCGCCGCCGTGAACGTGTAGTTGTTCCCTACGTGGCAGTCCGTGCAGGCCACCACTTTCCCCGCCGGCGCCATTTGGTGCGCGCCCGTCAAGGCCCAGCCGGTGGTGCTGTGAT
>QHZC01000127.1:0-3103 GCA_003224515.1 Acidobacteriota bacterium | reverse complement strand
CGCTGCCGCAAAAGGCGCCCCCGCTGTCGCGTGCGTGGGGTTGTTGGTCTGCTGCCAGGTGGTCAAATGGCATCCCGAGTTGCCGCAGTCGGTCGGTGCCGTCGTCAACGTGTAGTTATTGTTGATGTGGCAAGTCACGCAGGTCGGTACTTTGCCCCCGTTGGCCACCAATTGGTGCGAGTTCGTCAGCGGGAAACCCGTCGTCGCATGGTTAAAGGTTGACGTCCATGTAGTCGTGTTGTGGCAGGTCGAGCATTGTGAGGTCGGGAAGCCCGCCGAGATGTGATTCGGTACCGCCCCACCCATCGTCGTCGTGCTTTGCCAAGCCGCCTGGTGGCAGCCGTAGCAGTCCGTGTTCGCCGCCGTGAACGTGTAGTTGTTCCCTACGTGGCAGTCCGTGCAGGCCACCACTTTCCCCGCCGGCGCCATTTGGTGCGCGCCCGTCAAGGCCCAGCCGGTGGTGCTGTGATTGAAGGTCGCTGTGGTCCAGGTGATGGTGTTGTGGCACGTCGCGCAGTTCGCTGCCGCAAAAGGCGCCCCCGCTGTCGCGTGCGTGGGGTTGTTGGTCTGCTGCCAGGTGGTCAAATGGCATCCCGAGTTGCCGCAGTCGGTCGGTGCCGTCGTCAGCGTGTAGTTATTGTTGATGTGGCAATCCGTGCAGGCCACCACTTTCCCCGCCGGCGCCATTTGGTGCGCATTCGTCAGCGGAAAACCCGTCGTACTATGATCAAAGACTGCTTGAGTGCGTCGGGTTATTCGTCTGCTGCCAGGTGGTCAAATGGCATCCTGAATTCCCGCAGTCGTTCGGCGTGATACTCAGGCTGTAGTTACTGTTGATGTGGCAGGACTCGCAGGACGGCACCTTGCCGCCGTTAGCCACCAGGGCGTGCGAGTTCGTCAGCGGGAACCCGAACGCGGCGTGGTCGAACTTACCGTCGGACCACTTCGTGATGGTGTGGCACTGGGCACAAGCCGCGGCCGTCGCCGGGAAACCCGCCTTGATGTGATCCGGCACCGTGCCGCCGAACGAAGGCGTGCTGTTCCAGGCCGACTGGTGACAGCCCATGCAGTCGGCCGAGTTCAGCGTGTAATTATTGCTGACGTGGCAGGCAGCGCAGGGCGTCGGCGATGGCGAAGCGTGCGTGCCCATCAGCGCGAAACCGGTGGTGCTGTGGTCGAAAGAAGCAGAGTCCCAGCCTTTCGTGGTATGGCAAGTGGCGCAATTCGCCGGCGCAAAAGCGGCTCCCGATGTCGCGTGTACCGGGGTCGTGGTCTGTTGCCATTTCGTCAAATGGCATCCGGAGTTCCCGCAATCGGTCGGCGCGATCGTCAAAGTGTAGTTGTTGTTGACATGGCAAGAAGCGCAGGGCACGTTGGCGTGCCCGTTGGTCAGCAGGAAACCCGTGGTGCTGTGATCGAAAATCGCCGTGGTCCAGGAAATCGTGTTGTGGCATCCCGAGCAATTGGCCACCGCAAAAGCCGCACCTGCCGAGGGGTGCACCGGATTATTCGTCTGCTGCCAGGTCGTCAAGTGGCAGCCCGAATTCCCGCAGTCCGTCGGGGCGGTCGTCAAGTTGTAATTGTTGTTGAGGTGGCAGGAGGCACAAGGCACATTGGCGTGGCCATTGGTCAGCAGGAACCCGGTGGTGCTGTGATCGAACTTCGCCCCCAGCCAACTATCAAAGGAGTGGCACGATTCGCAGGTAGTAGCAAACTTCGCGCTGACGTGGTTCGGATTCGTAGTCTTCTGAAAATCCCTTAAGTGGCAAGATGCGCAAGCCGTGGAGAGGCCCTGGAACTGCCCAACCGCAGCGCCCTTGTGGCAGTCCTCGCATTGCACCGCGGCGTGAGCCCCGAAAAGCGGAAAGCGATTCTGGTGATCCTTCACTTGCTGAACGGCATTGTTCCAACCAAGAACCGTGTGGCACTGCGCGCAGTCCGTGCCCATTTTGCGCTGGTGAATATCGGCGTGGCAATCTTGACAATTCTTGCCCACATCTGTGAATACCGGTTTTACGTGGCACTGCGTGCATTGCACTTTCTCGTGCATGCCGCGCAGTGGATAGTCCGTTTTGTTGTGATCGAATTCAGGGACCGCGCGAATCGGCCGCCAGCCCGTAGCGGTGTGGCAGTTCTCGCAGGGAATGGCGAGCGCTCCGTGCGGACTGCGAGTGGTCTCCCGCTGACCAGCAGGAAGCGGAGCGCTTACCGCAGGCCAAGATAAAAGCACCAGCCAGCATACGATCTGAATGCGCTTAGACGTAAAGGTCTCACCTTACTTCGAAAATACCTTCTATTTCTTTCTATCCATCCCCGTCGGCTGGGCGTTGCGATGCAGAAAGCTTGCTCACAGTTTCAATTCCGAAGGAGTTGTATACAACTGTCCTTAGGTCCAGTTCTGGGTCAGGCGCCCTCGCGGTGGAAGGAACAGGAAAACGGTCATCGGGCCCTAGCCGTGGCAACAAATATGTGTTGCATTTCAAGCTTCACCAGCTGCCCATCGTAAGCAATTGAACAACTTTCTGCGTTCTCGATGTTTCAGCAGCAGAGTGACCCAGATGCTGGAATGCACGGGGAAGGGTTCTGCGGAGGGACGCGTCGGCGAGAGGGTCGTCAATTGAATAAGATTGAGGCTGTTCGATTGGGACTATTACCACTGAGCGTACTCATCAGCTGATGAGTGAACTCAGTGTCATGTCAGAACGTGCCCCTCGCCGAGAACACGATTTGTTTATGGCGGACATCAACAGAAGCAGTGTTCCGTCCCCCATAAGGGGCGAGGCATTTCCGGATGCTGTTGACGCATAGAAGAAAGATGTAGCGCCGGAGCTGTCCCTGGCAACGGTGAGGCAGCGGGAAAGCTACGGGCAAATGCACATTTTGCCTGTCTTCGCAAAATTAGTTACGCACGCTTTGGACGTTCGCGCCTTGCAGCAATTCTCCACCAGTCTGCAAAACAACCTGTCCCCGAAGACCGTAGTCAACATCTTGGAGATAGACCTCATGCCCCTTCGGCGCACCACGTGGCATGAAAATGGGCTCCAGAGCGGTCTCAAGGATACGGGGGCAGCAGTCTTTGCAGTATTGCGCTATGCGAAGAAAT
>QHZC01000126.1 GCA_003224515.1 Acidobacteriota bacterium | reverse complement strand
GGTGCCGGGAGCGGGATTTGGGAAATTGGGCGACGGAGAAATATGTCGTGTCCGAGCCGATTTTCGACGAAGATGACGAAGAGCTGAGCGAGCTGCCTAAGCCCGATGACGCCAACCACTGAAGTCACATCGAACGCGAGCGGCGCGAAACCCAAGATTGCGTATGCGATTGCGACGGCGTTCGGCGTAGGGCACTGGCCGAAGGCGCCGGGGACGTACGGTTCGCTGGTAGGCGTGATTACCATCGTGCTGAGCGCGATTTTTTTCCTGCGGCCGACTTCGCTGGCGGGATTGTCGCCGTTGCATGTGCTGTCCGACGCACGATTCATGGACAAGCATTTTCTGGTGCCGGGAAGCGACATCCACGACACGGTGTTGTGGCTGCCGATTTTCAGCGCGATTGCGCTGATGGTGATCCTGGGGGGCATCGGAGTCTGGAGCTCGGGCAGAACGGCGCAGTATGCGGGCATCAAAGATCCGCAATTCGTAGTGATCGATGAGGTGGCGGGGCAACACTTGACGCTGCTGCTGCCGCTGATCCCGATTGCGCTGCCGAACTTGCGCTCGCACATGGATTTGTCTATGTTCGCGATTTTTTTCGCGCTGAGTTTGGTCAACTGGAAATATTTGCTGCTGGGCTTCGTGTTTTTTCGGATTTTCGACGTGTGGAAGCCGTTCCCGGTGCGCTGGCTGGAGCGATTGCCGGGGGGCTGGGGCATCATGTGCGACGATTGGGCGGCGAGCGTGTACGCTGCCATCCTGCTGCGGCTGGCGTTACACTTTAAGCTGATATGAAATTCGGATTCGGAGCTGGGTCGGAGAAGAATGGCGGGCCGCGCATCGATCGCATCGCGCCGGCGGCGGCGATTCCCGGTGGGGAAATCGCGATTTACGGGAGCGGATTCGCTTCGCGCACCGGGGCGCGGCCGGTGGTATCGCGTGATCGCGCGCGTGCCGGACAACGCGAGCGGCGGCGGCGTGCGCGTGGCGAACGCGCAGAGCGAGAGCCAGCCGCATCCGGTGTCGATCGGATTGCAAATCGCGGACAACCTGCACCCGGTGGCGAATCCGGCGGTGGACGCCGAGGGAAATATCTACGTGACGTTCAGCGGACCGCGCGGGCAGCGCGTACCGGTTTCGTTGTACAAGATCACCTCCAACTACAGCGTGAAGCCGTTCGTAACCTCGCTGATCAATCCTTCGGGGTTGGCACTGGATCACAACGGCAATCTGTATGTTTGCTGCAGGAACGACGGAACCGTTCACCGCATCACGCCGGACGGGCGCGCCGAGCAGTGGGTGGAAGGGATGGGCATCGCGACGGGGATTGCATTTGACCGCGATGAGAATTTGTATGTAGGAGATCGCAGCGGGACGATTTTCAAAATCAGCCCGAGCCGCGAGATTTTTGTGTTCGCGACGCTGGAGCCTTCGCTGGCGGCGTATCACCTGGCGTTTCATCCTTCGGGCGATTTGTATGTCACCGGGCCGACCACCTCGAGCTACGACCGGGTTTATTGCATCTCGCGGGGCGGCGAAGTGAGCTCGTTTTATCGCGGGCTGGGAAGGCCGCAGGGATTGGCGTTCGACCGCGACGCAAATCTTTACGTGGCGGCGTCGTATAGCGGGCGGCGCGGGATCGTGCGCGTGACGCCGCAAGGTCAGGCGGATGTGGTACTGAGCGGATCGGGGCTGGTGGGCCTGGCGCTGCAGCCTTCCGGACGCGCGATTCTCACCACCAATGGCGCGCTGTTCACGCTGGACTGGGACGTCCGCGGCCTGCCGCTGTTTGGATAATCAGGGTATGCCGTCGACCATGTCCGTACTGGCTCTTCGGATGAAGCGTCGGTCGGGCATTACGTTTTCAAGCGGATCAGGAAAATCCGAGCGGAACTATGTGGATTTCTTGATCGACGGGAAATCATTGAGTGACCATAGCGCTTCTCTGGGCTACGATCTCGTAAGCGTTCTGGCAAGAGAGTGGATCCCTGAAGAACGAGAACGATCCGTTCGGCGCTTACTTCTAGCCGAACCTGCGGATTTCCCAAACAATCGGCGCTCCCTTCTCGTCTGTAGTGAATGCGGAGACCTTGGCTGCGGTGCACTGTCCATCTCCATAGGCATAACTGAAGGCGAAGTCACTTGGGCCGATTTCGGTTATCAGAACAACTACGACGAAAAGATATGGGCCAAAGGGTTAGGTGAACTTGGGCCCTTCCGGTTTGATCGAAGCCAATACGAGAACGCGCTCGCTGGTGCCATGACAATTTTGCGGGGCCCAGATGAAAGCTGAGATCATCGCGGTTGGTTCGGAATTACTGACTCCGGATCGGCTTGATACCAATTCGCTCTTTCTGACCGAGGAGCTGAATGGCATTGGCATTGAAGTGGTGCGAAAGACAGTGGTGGGCGACAACCGCGATTTGTTGGCGGAGGCGTTTCGCGATGCTTTGCAGCGCGTGCCTCTGATTATTGCGTCGGGCGGACTGGGACCCACAGACGACGACTTGACGCGCGAGACGGTTGCCGATTTGCTGGGGCGGAAGTTGCGGCACAACGAGGAGATCTTGCGGCATATTGAAGGGCGATTCCGCAGCATGGGACGCGACATGCCGGCGGTGAATGCGCGGCAGGCGATGGTGCCGGAAGGCGCGGAGATTCTCGAGAATCCGCGCGGCTCGGCGCCCGGACTTTGGCTCGAAGACGCGGGGCGCTTCATCGCGTTGCTGCCGGGCCCTCCGCGTGAATTGAAGCCCATGTATCAGGAGCAGATTTTGCCGCGCCTGCAGCGGCGCAGCTCGAGCATTCGGATGTTTCATCGGGAATTGCGCGTCGCGGGCATGGGTGAATCGAGCGTCGAGCAGCGCATCAAACCTATTTACACGCGCTATGGGGATGTGAACACCACGATTCTTTCAGATCCATTTGCGGGTGTGGACTGACGACGCAGCGCGTGCGCAAAAAACGCTGGACGAAATCGTGCAGGGATTCGAGATCGCGCTGGCCGACCGCATCTTCTCGCGGGACGGTTCCTCGATGGAAGAAGTGGTGGCGGGCCTGCTGACGAGGAACAACTCCACCATCTCCGCCGCGGAAAGCTGCACCGGCGGGTTGCTGGCCCAGCGGCTGACGAGCATCGCCGGGAGCTCGTCGTATTTTTTGGGTGGCGTCGTAAGCTACAGCAATGAGCTGAAGACGGCCTGGGCGGACGTCCCTGCGGAACTCATTCAGACGAAAGGCGCCGTTAGCAGTGAAGTGGCGATCGCGCTGGCGGAGGGCATTCGGCGCCAGGTGGGAAGCACGCTGGGCGTGGGCATCACCGGCATTGCCGGCCCGAGTGGCGGAAGTGATGAAAAGCCCGTGGGCACCGTGCACATCGCGCTGTCGCATGCCGGAGGCGTCAAAGAGCGCGGAGTGCTCTTCCCGGGAGATCGCGAAGCAATTCGCTGGCATGCCTCGTTGGGAGCCGACGGCACGCGGCACCAAGAGGTCCTGACTCGTGCGCTTGTTCGTCGCGCTGGAGATTCCCTCTGTGGTGCGAGAAAATTTCGCGGCATTAGTCCGCGATCTTCGTTCTGTCGCTCCACTTGTAAAGTGGGCACGCTCGGAGAATTTTCACATCACACTCAAATTCATCGGTGAGGTGAAGGACGCAAAGCTCGCTGGGATCGTTTCCGCACTTCAGCTTCTTTGCGGAGTCTACGTCGGAGTGCACAACCATCCGGTGAATGTATGCTTCCGGGGCCTTGGTTTCTTCCCGAATGAAAAACATCCTCGCGTTTTCTGGGCGGGCATCGAGGCTTCGTCAAATCTAAGAGCACTTGCGAGCGATATCGAACGCGCCACGGAAAAACTCGGCATTCAGCGGAAGCAGCGACCGTTTTCGCCGCATCTGACGCTCGCGCGATTCGAGCATCCCCGGCTACCTGAAAAACTTCGGTCCGCGATCCAGGAAAACGCGGCGCGTGATTTTGGCTCGCTGCGCACCAACCAATTTCATCTGATCGAAAGCAAGCTAAAATCCTCCGGCGCGGAGTACACTACGGTCGAAAGCTTCCCGTTCGCGGCGGCGGAGGCCTGACGGAGCATGATTGAAGTTTCGATCGCGGTCACTCTGATCCCTTTCGCCGCGTATCTTCTTGGCTCGATCCCCTTCGGATTGCTGCTCGCAAAATTATTGGGCGTCGCGGACGTGCGCAAAGCCGGCAGCGGCAACATCGGCGCAACCAACGTGGCTCGTGTCGTGGGCCCGCTGGCCGGAATTTTCACACTGGTCTTCGATACCGCGAAGGGCGCGACAGCCGTATGGCTCGCAGGCCGCGTTACCGATGAAAGCGCGACCTGGATGATGATCGCCGCTTTCGTAGTGCTGCTCGGACACTGTTTCCCCGTCTGGCTGAAGTTCAAAGGCGGCAAGGGCGTGGCCACTGCTCTTGGAGTGTTTCTAGCTCTCTGCCCGCTTGCAGCGGTCAGCGCCTTGGTGCTCTTCGTTCTTTGCGTAGCCTATTGGCGCTTTGTTTCGCTGGGTTCTATCGCGGCGGCCGCGGCCATGCCGCTGCTGATCTATTTTCTTTGGGCGCCGCGTCATGCGCCGCCGATCATCGTCGACGTGGGAACGCTGGCCATCGCGCTGTTGGTGATTTATAAGCATGACGGCAACCTTCAGCGCCTCGTGGAAGGCACCGAGCCGCGCTTTTCCTTTAGCAAGAAGAAGGAAACAGAATGACGAAGATCGCCATTCTCGGGGGCGGAGGCTGGGGCACGGCACTGGCGATCGTGCTTTCGCGCAGCCGCAGGCCACACGAAACGATCCGCCGCGACTGTGAAAATAAAGTGTACCTTCCCGGCTCCAAACTGCCCGAGAGCGTTCGAGTCCATTCTGAACTGGAAGCCGTGCTTTCTGGTGCGGACGTGATCCTCGGCGCCATACCCTCTGCGCATGCACGCAAGGTTTATTCTGCCGCACTGCCGTTTGCCGCCGCTGGCATGAGTTTCGTCAGCGCCAGCAAGGGGCTTGAGCCATCAACACATTTGCGAATGAGTGAAATGATCGCGCAGGTCGTCTCGCCGAAAATTGCGCCACGCATTGCAGTGATTTCCGGACCATCGTTCGCCGCAGAGGCCGCTCGCGGCGAACCTACGGCCGTGGTTCTGGCCTCGCGAGATGCTGCGCTCGCGGCTGAGCTGCAGGAAGAGTTTGCCGGACCGAACTTCCGTCTCTATACCAACGACGACGTCCTCGGCGTGGAGCTGGCCGGTGCGATGAAGAACGTGATGGCCATTGCTGCGGGAGCGTGCCTGGGGCTTGGGCTTGGTTCGAATGCACTGGCGGCGCTGATCACGCGCGGCCTCGCGGAAATGGCTCGTTTGGCCGTGGCGCGGGGAGCGCGGCCGGAGACACTCAGCGGTCTGGCAGGGTTGGGCGATTTGGTTCTCACCTGCACGGGTTCTCTCAGCCGTAATCGCTTTGTGGGAATCGAACTCGGCAAAGGACGTTCTCTGCGGGAAATCATGGCGAACATGCGCATGGTTGCCGAGGGCGTGAATACCGCCGCGCCTTTGCTGGCGCTGGCCTGCGAGCACCAAATCGAAATGCCAATCACGGAGCAAGTCGACGCCATCCTGCACGCGGGCAAGTCTCCTAAGGATGCCATTCGGGACATCATGGAGCGGCCTTTGAAACGAGAATAGGGACGACCAGTGAAAGTCCAATTTTTGCGCCGCTAGTACTAAAGTCCCAGTTGCACATGCGCGACGCAGGGTCCTAGCTGACCACCTAAGTCCGCTATGTTCCCCTAAAATGAATAGTCGAGATGTCGCTTGATGCCAAAGCTCGTTGGGAACGTGTGCGCGCAGGGCGCGTACGCATCCTGTGGCTCGTTCTTGGCGCGCTTTTGCTGGTCAGTGCGCTTCCCATCGGGCTCTATCACCGCCAGGTATTGCAGCTTAGCCAGGAGAAGTTGGTAGATACCGAGCGCGTGCAGCAAACCGATCTGACCCGGTCGCTGGCGCAGGAAATACAACTATTCGAATCCAACCTGACGCAACAGCTCCTGAGTGAGCGCCAGATTCTTGTGCTTACAGGGCTTATTGACAACGTTGAAGATCCCTCGGCAGAACCCAAGGTCACCCGCCTGCTGGAAGATTTCGTCGAAAGCAACCGCAATACGTTCATTTACCTGACGGCCGTCGGCAAGTCCGGAAAAGGCACGAGCGCTTCGCAGGGAAATTTTCGGGCCGAGGAGGATCCGTTCGTTAATAGAGCGCTGCAGCGGGCCTTCGTTACCTGCTTGCAATCTCAGCAACTGCAGGTGTCCCTTGAAAGACGTGAACGACAATTTTACGGGTATGCTGGCTGCGGTCGTTTCCCTGGATCCCATCGTTCACCGATTGCAGGAAGCCAGCGTGCGGGGACGCACCGTTTTCCTGGTGGATCACAACGGCCGCCTGGTGGCACACTGGGATACAAAAAACTTCGTTCCTGGCGCGGACGTCAGCAGCAATTCACTTGTAGCGCAGGTGAGAGCGCTGCCGCAGGAGCTTCGCAACACGGAAACGGTACGCTTTACCGAAACGGACAAGAAACATCCGATCGAAATGATCGGAACCTATAGCACTTTTCCTGAAGTGAATTGGGCCGTCATCGCGCAGCGAAGTCTCGATCAGGCGCAGACCGACACCGGCGTCACCGAGCTGAACCGGCAGGCGTTGGCGTTCGTCATCGTCGTCATTCTGTCCGCCATTCTCGTTGGGTATTTCTTCGCCGTGGGTATCAGCGGGCCCATCCGCGGACTGGCGGCGTCCTCGCGCGCAATCAGCCGCGGCGAATTTCACCAGCGCTCGCCTGTCCGCGGCGCGTCGGAAATCAGCGAGCTAGCTGAAAACTTCAACAAGATGGCCGGCGACATCGAGGAATATATCGAGCGCTTGAAGGAGGCCGCGGAGGAAAATCGCGAGCTGTTTATCGGATCTATCCGGATGCTGGCCGCGGCCATCGACGAAAAGGATCCCTACACGCGCGGTCACTCCGGCCGCGTGGCGAAGTATTCGGCGCTCATCGGCCAGGAGCTTGGACTCTCCACAGAAGAGCTGGACAAGCTGCGCATTGCGGCGCTACTGCACGACGTCGGAAAAATCGGCGTCGAGGACCGCGTGCTGAAAAAGCCCGGCTCGCTGACGCCCGAAGAATTCGGGTTGATGAAGCAGCACACCGTGAAGGGCGCGAACATCATGCGCCCGGTTTCGCAGCTAAAGGAAATGCTCCCAGGCATCGAGCTGCACCATGAACATATGGACGGCCGCGGTTATCCCTATGGCCTGCAGGGCCAGCAGATTCCGGTGATGGCGCGCATCATCGGCGTGGCTGACACCCTCGATGCCATGACCACCAACCGCCCCTATCAGACGGCGATGGAACTGGACTACGCAATGGATCGCATTCGGGCCTTGACCGGCTCAAAATTCGATGCTGTGGTCGTGACGGCTCTCGAGTCCGCCATCAACGCCGGCAAGCTCCGCCTCAGTGCTGTCGAAGTGCACGTTTAAGGGCTAATCCCCCGACTTGTCCCGCCCTCTCCGCCCCCCGTGGGTTTGATACAGTCTGGTGAGCTTTCCGCGCACATCTGGTAACGGTCCAAGATGCGGCATCTGCTACAATTTTGGGTTGCGGTGATGTCGATGCAATCGAATGTATGATTTCGCTTTTTGGCAAGAATGAACCCGAACCCACGCTTCTTGAGCGGCTGAAGACGTCCGTCAGCAAGACGAAGGCGGCACTCTCCGAAACCGTTGACACGATATTTTTGGGCGAGCGCAAGATCGAACCTTCGATCCTCAAGGATCTGGAGAGGGCGCTTCTTTCCGCGGACTTGGGTGTGAAGCCGACGCGCGAAATTCTGGATGCGGTACGAGAAAAGATGGATCGCCACGCGCTCTCGGACGCCATGCAACTCAAGCGTGAGATCAAGTCGCACATCATTCGCATTCTGAACGCGCCCGTTTTGCCAGATGTGGCGGCTGGGAGTGGCATTTCTGCCTCACAGAATGGCAGCGGAACGCGCGTGATTTTCATTGTTGGCGTTAATGGCGCGGGCAAGACGACCAGCATCGGGAAACTCGCAAACCGGCTTCGCCAGGAAGGTCGCAGCGTGGTGCTCTGTGCCGCAGACACGTTCCGCGCCGCCGCCGTCGAACAGCTCGAAATCTGGGCCGAGCGCAACGGCATCGAAGTCATCAAGCAGAAATCCGGAGCTGATCCTGCCGCGGTTGTTTACGACGCTGTCGCTGCCGCCAAGGCGCGCTCGGCCGATGTCGTCATTGTCGACACCGCGGGACGCCTGCACACCAAGTCCAATCTGATGGCAGAGCTCGAAAAAATGAAACGTACTGCAGCTAAAGTGATTCCTGGCGCGCCGCACGATGTTTTGCTGGTGCTTGACGCCACCACCGGGCAGAACGGGCTTGCTCAGGCTCGTGAATTCACTTCCACTGTCGGCGTCACTGGCATCATCCTCACGAAGCTCGATGGCACCGCCAAGGGCGGCATCGTTGTCGCGATCTCGCGCGAACTAGGCCTGCCCATTCGGTTCGTTGGCACCGGCGAGCAAATCAGCGACATGGTTCCGTTCGACGTGGAAACGTACGCTAACTCTCTTTTCGATTAAACCGTGGACGCACACGCCATTCGCTTCATGGAACACGCGCTGGCGCTGGCCCGCAAAGGGATCGGCCTCGCCAGCCCTAATCCCATGGTGGGTTCGGTCATCGTGCGCCAAGGCCAGATCGTCGGCGAAGGTTTTCATCAATACGAAGGGCGCGACCACGCGGAAATCGTCGCGCTAAAGGCGGCAGGCGATAAGGCGCGCGGCGCGACGCTCTACGTCACGCTCGAACCTTACGCGTGGTCGCGGCAATGGATGATCCGTATCCCGTCAATTCCGGTCGCGGCCTTGAGCGCCTCCGCGCGGCGGGCATCGAGGTTTTCACTGGCGCTTGCGAAGAAGAGGCGCACCGCCTCAATGAAGCGTTTGCAAACTGGGTTCGAACGAAGAAGCCATTTGTTACGCTGAAATCGGCAATGACGCTTGACGGTCAACTGGCTCTTCCCCGCTCCTATAAAAAGACCGGGAAGAATTCGGGTAAACGTCGCAATTGGATAACGTCGGAAGAATCCCGTGCAGAAGTGCATCGAATGCGTCATGCTTCGGACGCGCTACTCACTGGAATCGGCACCATTCTCGCCGATGACCCGCTGCTTACCGATCGAAGCGGTCTCCCGCGCCGTAAGCGCCTTCTGCGCGTGGTTCTCGATTCGAGGCTGCGCCTTTCGCCAAAATCCCGCCTCGTGAAAATGTCGGATGACGATCTCCTGGTATTCACTACTGTTTCAGTGAATTCAGCAAAGGCCCGCAATCTCCAAGACGCGGGCGTCGAAGTTATTCATGCAAAGACAAAAAACGGCCGCATCGATCTATCTTCAGTGCTCGCTGAACTCGGGCGCCACGAATTTCTCAGTGTTTTACTAGAAGCCGGCTCGCTCATGAATGGCGCGGCGCTCGCCGCAGGTATTGTTCACAAACTTTTTCTCTTCTACGCGCCGAAGATCGCCGGCGAGAATCGCGTTCCCTTCGCGCTCGCACCCAAACTCACGCAGCAGCCCTTACAAAACGTTCAAATTCATCGGTTTGGCCCGGACCTTGCACTGGAAGGATACATCCAGGATGTCTATAGAAGGTAGATTGCGCATTTTGTGGAATTTACCCGGCTCCTTTTGGATAGGTGCCGTTTGGCGGCGCTGTCTGCGGAAGGTTGATTCATTGGATATTTCATAGGCCGGGGCGAGCATGCACCGGCCGAACCTGTAGGCACTTGTCGCTCGCCGCCCTCATCCTCGGACGGATCTTCCTTGGCGATTCGGTCGCGATTTTGCTGCTAACTTTCTGATGTCGCAGCTTTTGTTGTTCTCCGCGGAGCGGAGAGT
>QHZC01000125.1 GCA_003224515.1 Acidobacteriota bacterium | reverse complement strand
TGGCGAAGCCGCAGACGTACATGAATCTCAGCGGCATCTCCGTAAGGGAGCTGCTGGGGAAGTACGAGCTGGATGTGCCGGATCTGCTGGCGCTGTGGGACGAGACGCAACTGCCGCTGGGAACGATTCGGATTCATCCCGAAGGCAGCGCGGGAAGCCATAACGGCGCGAAGTCTGTAATCAGTTCGGTGGGGACGCAGGAATTTGCCAGGCTGCGGTTGGGTTGCGGGCCAGATCATCCGCTGAGCAGCCGCAAAGAATACGTGCTGCGGCCGATGAAGAAGGCGGAACTGGAAGTAGCGGCGGAAATGATCGGCGAAGCCGGGGACGCGGTGGAGATGATCCTGACTCAGGGCATCGACGCGGCGATGACCAAGTACAACCGGCGGAAACCGGCCGATCCGGAAGAGCTGGAAGAAAAGTAGAGACGATTTTGCCGGGCTGAGCGCCCGGAGTGAATGGAAAGAGGTCATCATGGAAGAGCGTTATTACGATTTGGTTTTCATTGTCCGGCCGGCGACGCCGGAAGAGGAGATCAAGAAAGTCCTCACGGTCATCGAGCACACTTGCGCGGAAAAGGGCGGCAAGATCGAGAAGACCGAGCACTGGGGCACGCGGAAGCTTGCCTATCGCGTGGCCAAGCACCGCGAAGGCATCTACGTTCACCAGGAAATCCGGACCACGCATGGCGAACTGATTGCCGAGCTGGAGCGCCGTCTGCGTGTACAGGACACGGTGATCAAGTATCAGACCGTGCGGCTGGACGAAGATTTGAAGCGCCAGAAAAAACTTTCGCAGAAGCGCGATAAACGTGCCGCGCGACGTCCGCGAAGGGCGACGGCACCGGCTGCTGCGGCAGCGCCGGAGCAGGCCGCAGCTAGCAGCTAGGTCTGCGAGCCGAAAGAGTTTTTGAATTTAAAAAAAGCGATTCCGGCTCGACCGGGTTCCGAAAGAGATTGACCCTGGCAAGGCCGGGGGTGATAAGGGAAAGGGTGGAAGGTATGGCAGAGGAACAGAAGCAAGCATCAGCGCCCGGCGGAGCTCCGCGGCGAGAAGGCGGCCATGGCGGAGGTCACGGTGGTCCGCGGCGCGAAGGCGGACCCGGTGGCGGCGGCCCGGGCGGTCCCGGGGGCCGGCCGAGGGGCAAACGCCAGTATTTCCGGAAGAAGAAGGTGTGCAAGTTCTGCGTCGAGAAGATGGACTTCATCGACTACAAACGCGCGGACATCCTTTCGCAATTCGTGCAGGAGCGCGGCAAGATTCTGCCGCGGCGGATGACGGGCGTTTGCGCGCGCCATCAGCGCTGGCTGGGAGTGGCCATCAAGCGAGCACGTAACATTGCTTTGTTGCCATTTTCGGGCAGCGCCGCGGGAACGCAGGCGCCGCGGGTTGTTGTGCCAGGAGCAGTTCATGCTGCGCCCTCGCATGCAACACCAACGCCGGCGCCGGCCGCCGAAGCGCCGAAGGCGTAAGCCCCCACGGGGGTGAAGAAACAGGGGAGAAATCATGCAAATTATTCTTCAAGAAGATATTGAAAAGCTGGGCCACCGCGGCGACGTTGTCAGCGTAAAGCCGGGCTACGCGCGCAATTTTCTTTTGCCACAAAAGCTTGCCGTAGAGGCCACGGTGGGTAACTTAAAGGCGATCGAGAGGATTCGCACGTCGCTGGCCAAGAAAACGGCTACCGAGCTGGAAGCCGCGCAGAAGCAAGCCGAACTGCTGAACGGCGTTTCACTGAAGTTCACCCGCAAGACCGGGGAGAACGATCAGATGTTCGGCTCAGTTACCTCCGCCGATATCGCGGAAGGACTCGCGGCGCAGGGCTTCAAGATTGACAAGCGCCAGGCGCAGCTTGGCGAGCCCCTCAAGACCATCGGAGAATTTCCGGTGACCATCAAGGTGTTCCGTGATGTCACCGCGCAGATCAGGGTGAACGTCGAGAAGGAAGCTTAGGAAGAGCTTCGAGCAATAAGTCTGCTCCCTGGGGGCGTCCGTTGCCGCGGACGCCCCCACTTTTTTGGCATGGAAAGTTTTGCAGAGATTTCCGAGGCGATGCACAGGCACTCTAATTGACGCGCGCTTTACTTCCACTCACAATGCGGCATCGCTTTGAACAAGGTGACGTGACGGTCGTACCTGGAATGAAAACTCCGCGCTTGCCCTCCGGCGGAGCCTATGGTAAAACAGGCGAACATATGGCGAAAGTAAGGCGAACGAGCTATGGCCGTTGACGCGACACTCGAGAAGCCGTTACCGAACAACCTGGATGCCGAGCGCTCCGTTCTTGGCGCGATTTTGCTGGATAACAACGCGTTGAATCCGGCGATCGAGCATCTCCGGCCGGAAGATTTTTTTCTGGAGCAGCACCGGCGCGTCTTCACGCAGATGATCGCGCTGGGCGAGGGCCAGCAGGCCATCGACCTGGTGACCCTGACCGAGGAGCTGAACCGCAAAGGCGATCTGGAAGCTTCCGGCGGCGCGCCGTACCTGGCATCGCTCGCCGACGGCATGCCGAAGGTATCCAACATCGAACACTACGCGCGCATCGTCAAGGAAAAGGCGATGCTGCGCAATCTGATTCACACCACGCACAATATTCAGCAGCGCGCGTTCGAGGGCGAGGACGGCGCCGACGCGATTCTGGATAACGCGGAATCTTCGATTTTTGCGCTGGCCGAAGACCGCGTGCGCGCGGGATTGATTCCCGTAAAGGACATCGTCCGCGACAATTTCGAGCGACTGGAAAGAATCTTCCGGGAGGGGAAGAGCATCACCGGAATCGCCACGGGTTACACGGAGCTGGATAAGCTCACCTCCGGCCTGCAGCCTTCCGAGCTGCTGATTTTGGCGGCGCGCCCTTCGCAGGGGAAAACGGCGCTGGCGCTGAATCTGATGGAGAACATCGCCATCCGCGGCGGGCACCCGGTGGCGATGTTCAGCCTGGAAATGTCCAAGGAATCGCTGCTGCAG
>QHZC01000130.1:1203-17398 GCA_003224515.1 Acidobacteriota bacterium | reverse complement strand
TTACCGATATCGCGAAACAAGCGGGAATCATCCAACCGATCATCTACGGCGGCACCGAAAGCAAGAGCTACATCATTGAGGTGGTCGGCTGTGGCGTGGCGTTCATTGACTACGACAATGATGGCTGGATGGATCTGTTCGTTCTTAGCGGCACCCGCCTCGAAGGTGCACCGCCGGGAACGACCAACCGCCTGTACAAAAGCAATCGTAACGGGACATTTACCGATGTCACCGCCAAGTCGGGCCTCACCCGTACAGGTTGGGCATCCGCCGTCACCGTGGGTGATTTCGACAACGATGGATTCGACGACCTGTTCATCACCTACTACGGTCACAACGCGCTTTATCACAACAACGGCGATGGAACATTTTCGGACGTGACCGATCACGCCGGACTCCGCCAGGCCAACGTTCGTTACGGTTCAGGTTGCACCTGGGTCGACTACGATCGAGACGGCCGTTTGGACCTCTTCGTAGCCAATTACCTCAATACCACCCTGGAAAACCTGCCCAAGCCTGGCGAGAACACCGACTGCGCCTGGAAGGGCGTTCCCGTCAATTGTGGTCCCCGCGGCCTTCCCACGGGGTTCGTCCAGTTGTTCCACAATAATGGCGATGGAACCTTCACGGATGTAAGCAGGCCTTCGGGCGTTTCGGCCGCTTCCGGGGCATACCCGATGGGCGTCGTCGCCGCGGACTACGACAACGACGGCTGGCCTGACATTTACGTTTCCTGCGACTCAACCCCAAGCTGGCTGTTCCGAAACCAGCACGATGGCACGTTTCGGGAGGAAGGCTTGGAGCGCGGCGTGGCGCTGAGCGAAGACGGGTTGGAACAGGCGGGCATGGGTATTGGCCTTGGAGACTACGATCTCGATGGGAACCTGGACATTTTCAAAACGCATTTCGCCGACGATACAAGCGTTCTTTACCGCAACGATGGTAAGGGAAATTTCGATGATGTTACCATCCGCTCGGGCCTGGGTGTCGAAACCCGCTACGTGGGTTGGGGGACGGGAATCGTCGACCTGGACAACGATGGCTTTCCTGACCTCTTCGTCGTGACTGGAAGCGTCTATCCCGAGGTGGAGCGGCGCCTACCGGTCTATCCGTTCCGAACTCCCCGCTTGGTGTTCCGCAACCTTGGTGACGGGCACTTCGAGGAATTAATGGACGAAGCGGGAAGCGCGATCTCTGCGGCGCACGCAAGCCGCGGCTGTGCCTTCGGCGACTTCGACAACGACGGGGATATTGATGTCCTGGTGATGAACATGAACGAACCGCCGTCGTTGCTTCGCAATGATGTCTCAGGAGGCCGACACTGGCTGAAGGTTCTTCTCGTCGGTGTCAAAACAAATCGCAGCGCCATCGGCTCACGTGTGGTCGCCCATTATGGAGGTCGGCGTCAGGCACAGGAACTGACCGCTCAATCGAGCTTTTACTCCGCTAATGACCGTCGCTTGCACTTTGGACTTGGCTCCGAAACTGCGGCGGACCTTACCATCCGTTGGACCAACGGCGCCATAGAAACGATTCGAAATGTGGCAGCCGACCAGTTGGTCACGATTCGTGAGGGCGCGGGAATCACCGGCAAACAGAAATTCCGTTAACAGTTTCATGGTGCTTAATGGTAGGCAAGCTGGCTTGCCGCGCTGGCCGTCATGTGGTAAACGTTTACCCAGAATTCTATCTCGGTCAGCTTTTCTCACTACGAGGAGAATACTTCTATGTTTTCCCCCGATAGACGACGGTTTTTGCATCAAGCTGCGAATGCAGGAATGGCGTGGGGCGTCAGTTCCTTATGGGGCGGCGCTTTCCTGCGCGCTCAAACCTCGTCGCCAAACACCGCCGATCCAGTCCGTGTTCATGTGGACACCCGTCGCGTCATAGCGCCGCTCGACCGCAATCTTTTTGGCTCCTTCCTCGAGCACCTGGGGCGTGCGATCTATGAGGGTATTTACGATCCAGGCTCGAAGCTCTCGGACGCCAACGGATTCCGCAAAGATGTCGTCAGTGAGATACGCCAGATGGGGGTTCCCATCATTCGATATCCCGGCGGCAATTTCGTTTCCGGCTACAACTGGCTCGACGGCGTAGGCCCCAAGGAAAGCCGTCCGCGCGTGCTGGATAAAGCCTGGAATGCAACTAACACGAATCAGTTCGGCACCAATGAATTCATGGCCTGGTGCAATGCTGTCGGCACCGAACCGCTGATGGGCCTCAATCTTGGAACGGGAACTCCTGAACAAGCTGCTGCTCTGGTTGAGTACTGCAACCTCGATCAGGGAACAAAATGGAGCGATCTCCGCCGCAAGCACGGCATTGCCGAGCCTTACCGAGTGAAGCGCTGGTGCCTCGGCAATGAAATGGATGGCCCCTGGCAGATAGGTCACATGAGTGCCAACGAGTATGGCATGAAGGCTCAGGATGCCGCCCGGCAGATGCGCTACGTGGATCCTTCGCTGCAGTTGATTGCTTGCGGGTCAAGCGGCCCTTTCATGCCCACCTATCTTGAGTGGGACCGCGAAGTTTTGGAGCAATGCTACGACTACGTCGACGGTCTTTCACTACACCGCTACTTCACCAATGCCCCGGCGGACACGGGCGGAGACAGTTCAAAGTTCCTGGCGATGAACCTCAGCATGGAACAGCAAATCGCGGAGACCGTAGCGGTTTGCGACCTCGTTCGTGGGCACAAGCGCTCGCCGAAGCAATTGTGGTTGTCATTTGACGAATGGAACGTGTGGTACAGGGCCCGCAGTGGGGATGCCGTGAACGGACATCACCAGGAAGCGCCTCATTTGCTCGAAGAGGTGTACAACCTGGAAGATGCTTTGCTTGTCGGAGGACTGGTCAATTCCCTGCTGCGCAACGCAAACCGAGTGAAGGTAGCGTGCCTAGCTCAATTAATCAACGTCATTGCTCCAATATCGACCAATGCAAACGGCTTGCTCCGCCACACCATCTACTATCCCTATGATTGGGCGCTTCAGTATGCTCGCGGTTCCGTGCTCAATCTTCTCGTGGAGTCTCCAACGTATGAAGTCGCGCGAATGGGCCAAGTTCCTTACGTGGACGTTGCCGGGACCATTAATCCTCAGGATGGAAAGGTTGGTATTTTCGTTCTGAATCGTGATCTATCGAAGCCTCATGTCCTGGAAATCAATTGGCAGGACACAACCCCGGGTCAGGTGCTTACCTCCACGGTACTGACGGGAACGGATCTGAAAGCATTCAACAGCTTCGAAGCGCCGCAAAAGGTGACACCGCAGACGTTTGCCAAGCCTTTCACCAGTGCTGGGCGGACCAGATTTGAGGTGCCTGGGCGCTCCTATACCGTCATTCAGTGGTCGACGTGATGCTGCTGTTGTTATGCGATGCCGCGTTGGAGCCCAGCGAAGCTAGCCCCGCTGCCTACGGTGTTCCGGGTCGCGCCCAGGTTCTGGTGGCGCCCAGTAAACGTATACCAGGTCGGCTGTGCTAACATATCAACCAGCGTGTTTAGTCGAGGCTAATACTCAACCACTGTCATGGACCTGCGTGAAATTGCACGAAGGGCAAAGGTTTCCATCGCCACGGTTTCCAGAGCGATTAACCGCGTGCCCACGGTCAATCCTCAACTGGCCAAGCGTGTTTGGAAGGTTGTCGACGAGCTCGGGTATTTCCCCAATACCCAGGCCCGCGCCCTGGTCTCAGGCAGAAGCCGCATTTTGGGCCTGATTGTATCCGAGATAACCAACCCGTTTTTCCCGGAAATTGTCCAGACCTTTGAGCATCTCGCCGTGGAGAACAATTACGAGATTCTTCTTACCTCAACCGTGCACGACCCAAAGAGAATGGAGCAGTCGGTGCGGCGTATGATTGAACGCCGTGTCGATGGTGTTGCAATTCTAACGTTCGGCATGGAGGAATCCCTGCTTGGGCATCTTCGCTTCCGAAAAGTGCCCTTAGTCTTCGTTGATGTAGGACCCGATGCTCCCGGCATTGTCAATATTCGGATTAACTACCTGAATGGCATTCGCCAAGCGGTCCAACACCTAGCCGCTCTCCGGCATACGCGTATCGCCTTCGTGGCCGGACCACCAGGTCTAAAATCAGCGCTTGCCAGGACGGATGCTTTCAAGGCCTCCATGGCGGAAATCGGCTTGCTTCCGGAACTTATTGTGACTGGGGACCATACCATGGAGGGCGGAATGCGCGCGCTGGTCGAACTGCTCGGCGTGCGCGACCAACCCACCGCTCTTGTCTGCTCCAATGATATGACCGCCATTGGAGTCATGCGCGAAGCGTACGATCACGGAATCAAGATTCCGACAGACCTGTCAGTCGTGGGGTTTGACGACATCCGGCTTGCTCAATTCATGATTCCACCGTTGACGACCGTGCAAATGTCGCAGAAAGAGCTGGCCCAGATTGCGTTTCGAGCCTTACTGAACGAAGTAGGCCAGGAATCTCCCTCCACTCAGAAGAGCGAGTACGAACTGAATACCAACCTTATCTTGAGACGTTCAACAGCGATGGCCCTCCCCTTGGTCTTTCGCGGAGTTCGCGATCAGGCACTTAAAGAAGGTATGGAGCGGACCTCGGAAGGAGACGGTCCGTAGATTCAGTTGCAGCAGCACGGTCTTGGCGAGTACCTGGCCATTGGCCTCACACGGATCGGTACAGCTTCACTACATTCCTGACCATCAAGCGCACCGGAGTGTGCCCGCAAGCGACACCGGATGGTTCCTAGCCAGACGCTCGATCCAACTGAGCTACGGGCGCGGCGGTAGATAAATATCAATACAACGCCGCGAGCTGTCGCCACGCCACCCAAAGCGGCGCAAGTCACGCCTTTGCTGGATCTCGCCTGCCAAATTCCGCGCGGTGCTCTTCCGGACCGAAGAAGATTACGAACGCTCCGGTTAAGAGCACCACGGCGGCGAAGAGCCCCATGGCCCGGCCGTAGCTTATGAAATGCGCCATTCGCGCTTCGAAATATGCGCTGCCGGAGGCAATCAACACGCCGAACTGGTACGCCAATCCCGGAAAGAATCCCCGCAGCTGATCGGGAGAGAGCTCGTTGAGGTGAGCCGGGATCACCCCCCACGCGCCCTGCACCATAAATTGCATCAAGAATCCGCCCATCAGAATCAACGGGAGATTTGGCGCAAACACCCACAGCGGAATAACCGCAATTGCAAGCAGCACCGCCGTCACCATCGTGCGCCGCCGTCCGCGGCCGTCGGATATAAACCCGAACACCAACCCGCCGCAAAGCGCGCCGATCATCGAAATCACGGTGAAGTCCGATGTGCGCTGCGGACTGAACCCATGTTGCTGCTGTAAAAAGGTCGGGTACATATCCTGAGTGCCGTGGGCCATGAAATTCATCATAGCCAGTAACAGAACGAGATAGGCGAATCGCCTCCAGTGACGGAATATAGCGCGCCGGTAGGTCGTCCAATCCGTGCGCGACCGGTGCCAGGCTTCGGGCTCTTTCACTTTTGCACGCACGAACAAAGTGAGCAGCGCGGGCAATCCTCCGATGAAGAACAGCGGTCGCCAGCCCCAATGTGGATAAACCATGCGATAAACCGCAGCCGCCAGCAGAAATCCCAGTGCGTAACCCTCCTGCAACAACCCCGAAACGAATCCGCGCCATCTCACGGGAACGGATTCCATCGTCAGCGACGCTCCCACGCCCCACTCACCCCCCATTCCGATGCCGTAGAGCAGGCGCAGGAAAAAGAAAACCCTGTAATTCGGAGCAAGCCCGGACAAGACTTCAATCAACGAGAAGTACAAAATATTGACGATGAGTGGAATTCGGCGGCCGTAGCGGTCTGCAAACAAACCGAACAAAATGGCGCCGATCCAGCGGGTAGCCAGGCTCGCGGTAATCGCCAGTGCAATCGCTGGAATCGTTTGCCCGAACTCTTTGGCAGTGGGCGCCAGCACGAATGTAAGTATGAAGAAGTCGAAGGCGTCGAGCGTCCAACCAAGAAATCCGGCGAGGATGGCGTTGCGGGCACCGGACGGAGAGGGTTGCTTCTCGCCAGCCATGTCAGTTCGATTGCCACTCCGCCGGCTTAGGCATCAGCCGCGAGATCGCCAGCCCACAGACAATTGCCACGATGGCAAGCAGGAGACCCGCCTGATACCGGCCAAAGCACAACTCACCGATGCAGAACAGCGAGGAATAGATGAGGACGCATCCCAGCAGCCAGCACAGAAGGTTCTTCCCGAGGTCGCGCGTGACCGGTTCATCTCCTGCGAGCTTCGCTACGGTTTGCCATCCGGTGATTTGCGGGCGCACTTTCCGGTAGAACTTCACGAGTGTGTCGCCTGGCTCCGCCGGCGTCAGGAGGGTGACACCGATCCAAACCAGGGTGGTGACCCCCGTTGTGCACAATGTGGTCTTCGCGAAAATGACCGGGTCGGAGCCGTTGAAGGGCCGCGCTCTGCCCGCTATCGCGGTCCACAGCCAGTGGGAATGTAGCGCCAGTGTCGTCACCAGCGCTGCCGTCATCGCGGAGATTTCACTCCATGCATTCACGCGCCACCAGTACCAGCGAAGCAAATACACGCCGCCCGTCCCTGCTCCTAACTCGAGCACGATCTTCCAGCCTGCGCTAACCGAGCCAAGCTGCAACGCCACAAGCGCTGCCGCAATTACCAGGAAGACCGTCGCAAGACGCGACACGTTCACATAATGCGCCTCGCTTCCGTTTTTCTTCAGAAAGCGCCGGTAAAAGTCTTCGACAAGGTATGAACTACCCCAAGGCTACTGGGTTGCCACCGGAGACATGAATGCCGCCATGAATCCCGCGAGCAGGATTCCTAGGAGCGCATGCGGTGTCTGCCGCGTCGCCACCAGCATATAGCCGCGCTCCGGCTGCGCCAATCCCGGATAAAGAACCACCGCCACGAGCGCCGTCAAAATCCAAGGCCAGGGCCGCAGCGCGTAGTGCGCCAGGTTGAACCACAGCACCGACAACAATCCGTTTCTCTCATCTTTGGCGCTGAAAATCCGTTGCGCGATGTAGCCACCGCCGCCAGGTTCCGCTCCGGGATACCAGAATGCCCACCACTGAACCGCTAGGTGCACCACAAAAGTAATCACCGGCAGCGTCCACAAAGCCTCGCTGGTGAAGCCTCGGGAAAAATCAGGTAAGAGAGCGGTGATGTCGCTGGCTCCCGGCCCGGCAGCGGCACGCCGCGCCGCAAGAGCCGCGAGAAGCTGCGGCATCCCGCCAACGGCGTGAATTCCGTACCAGGCAACCGAGATCACAATGGCCATTTTCAGAACGAACTGGAACAAATCGGTCCAGAGCACACCCCACAACCCGCCCAGCGAAACATAAATTCCCGTGAAGGGCATCAAGAAGAACACGCAGATGGCCAGCGCTTTTGCATCGCTCACGCCCATCGCCGTGCTGATGATATTCACCATCGCCTTCGTCACCCACCCGAGGATCAGGCAGTTCATCAGCAGGCCAAGATAAACAGCCCGAAATCCCCGCAGGAACGCCGCAGGTTTCCCGCTGTAGCGCATTTCAGCGAATTGTACGTCGGTGATCAGACCGGAGCGTCGCCACAGGCGCGCGAACAAAAACACCGTCATCATTCCCGACGGCAAAAAACTCCACCACAACCAATTCCCAGCGACTCCGTTGATATAGACTAATCCCGTCACCGCCAGCGGCGTATCGGCCGCAAACGTGGTCGCCACCATCGACGTTCCCGCCAGCCACCACGACACGCTTCTTCCGGAAACGAAGTAGTCCTCGGTGCTCTGTCCCGACCGCCGCCGGAAATACAACCCCAGGACAAGAGTGATCAGCAGATAGGCAAGGATGGCGGTCCAATCGGCGAATGTTAAGTGCAAGGTGCCTTCCTCCCTGTGAAGGAAATCCTTAGGGCGTCAATTTCTCGTTCAAAACGGGCGCGCGCGCCGCTCGGCCCGGAAAGACCCCATCAACGAGTTGCCCATCTTTGACAACGAGCACTCCGTTGACAAGGACAAACTGAATCCCCTCCGAGTATTGCAACGGCTTTTCATACGTTGCTTTATCAATGATGCGATTCGCGTCGAACACTGTAATATCCGCGTCTGCCCCCACGCGTATTCGTCCCTTATCCTTGAACATTGGCGCTCGCTTTTCCAGCCTCTGCGCGGGCATCAGCGTCATCTTCTTCAGCGCTGTCATCAAATCCAGGGCCTTCTCTTCCCGCACGTAACGTCCTAGCACCAGCGCGTAAGTGCCCGCAGTTCGCGGATGTCCGTGCCCTTTGGCAAGAAATCCATCGCTCGCGATCATCGTCAGAGGACTCACCACCGCTACATGAACATTCTCCGGCGTATTCCCGGGAACAATTACCATTCCCCCTTGTTTGCGGTACTGCAAAAAAGACTCCTTCGTCAGGTGTTCCCCCGTCGCCGGCCACAGGAGCGAAGCGTAATACGCGGCGGGTTCTTCTTCCTTGTGATCGAACATGGCGGCCTGGATACTGGTCATACCCATTGTGTAAGGATAGCTTTCTGTGGTTACGTCCATGCCGCGGGACCGCGCGTCCGCGATCATGTGAAGTTCCTGCGCTACGTTCGGTCCCCCGGTGCTTTGTACGGTGATGGCCGCAGCCGCTATCACTTCCTCAAACCCGCTGAAATTCCCCTCGATCGGGGGCCCTGACACGCGAATGTGCACGTGGCACGATGCGTGATACTTCGCCGCCACATGGAACACCTCCAGGATTTCCTGATTTGTCGCCGCCTCGGTATAGGCGGGCCCAAGTCCCACGGAAAGCGCGCCGCGCTTCAGCCCCTTTTCCAACAGTCCGCTGATCTCTTCCCTTTCTGCGGTTGTTGCGACTCGGTGAGCCGCGTCCCCACTCGGTAGCAACCCACCGGGGTCGTGCATCACAGCCATTCGCACGGCGATGTGCCCCGCGCTCGCTCCGTAGTTGATGAGCGCCTTCCCTTCCCGCTCGCCGTACCATCGATCGACATCGGCAACCCCAACTTCGAGTTCCAGCACGGTCGTCACGCCGTCCCCAGCTCTCACGGCATAGTTCTCTGCGTCTTGCCCGTGTTGGTGGAGATCGATGAAACCTGGCGCGACAACCAAGCCCCGCGCTTCAATGGTCTGCCGCCCCGCAAGCGGCCCGGTCGAAATCACGGCGATTTTTCCGCGGCGGATTCCAACGTTTCGCACCGCATCCAGGCTCGATTCCGGATCCATCACTCGCCCGTCGGCGATGACCACGTCATAAGTTTCTGTTCCATTGCTTGCGTCGCTTCCTGCGGTCATCGAAACTGTGGCGGCAAGTAACACCACCACCACCGCTGCCCACTTCCACCATCCGCGAACTCTAGAGCGTGACATTTGACCGGCGTCCTCCGTGCGGCGCTAAGTCTCTTCGCGAGGGCTCCGTCTGTCAAAGGTTTTCTAAACCGATTCAGCGACCGCGAACCGCTCAGTTGGCGTCTTCAACAGAAAGAAAAACCCCGGATCGCTGGGGGGAGCGACCCGGGGTGGGGGCGTTGCTGAGGGGGGCCGGAGGAAACTCGTTTTTGCCTAGTGCACCTGGTGTACGGCCAGCATGCAGATCTGTCGCAGTTCTTCGTAGGTGAAATACGTCTCTTCTTGTTCGCCTGCGACTTCTTTGTGTCCGAGTCCCGATTCGCTCGAGATGCGGCTCAATTCCATTTCCGAAAGGCCGAGCAGCACTGCCGCGCGGCGTCGCGTTACATATTTGAGTTGTTCTTGTGTTTTCATGGCGGTATCCCTCACGCAGGAAGAAGAACCATGGAGTCTTCTTCAACAGCCAGAATCATGGTCTTATATATATCCACGTCCCAACCTTCCCCGATCCGCATCCGTACCTGCAGCATCACCGGCTGCCCGATTCAAGGTTTGAACGTGCTATCCATTCTTGGTCCCCTCGAGTGGTTCAGCCTGACGGATGAGAGAATCGCGCACTCGTTTGCCGGTCACAATGGTACAGAGAGGGCAGTGGAGTAGTAAGAAGGTACTGCTCAACACTGGAGTATCGATTCACACTCAGTTTCTATCGCAGTACAGAAGTACTGTTCATCCGGGACGCGCGGACCATAGGACCCGCGTGTTTTTCCTGCCATCCTGCTGGTATGACGAGGCACGGGCACGCTTCGCGCAAAGTCCTGGACGAAAGTTCAGCTGTCATGTCCACCCGGGCGGGCCTAGGCCTAGCCCTTGGCGGAGGTTTCGCGCGCGGATTCGCACATCTCGGCGTTCTGCAAGTCCTCGAGCAGAACCGGATCCCCATCACTCACATCGCGGGAACCAGCGTGGGCAGCATCCTCGGCGCTGCGTATGCCAGTGGCGCCTCTCTTGCGCACATTATTGAGACCTGCCGCACCCTCCGCTTTCGGGACATCGCGCGTTGGCGCGTCTCCCGGCTCGGCTTGGCAAGCAATCAGCGTCTTGAGACCTTAATCGAACGTGTTTTCGACTCGCGCCAGTTTGAAGATCTCCGCATTCCTCTTGCGGTTGTAGCCACGGACCTGACCTCCGGCGAACCTGTGGTGTTCACCCAAGGCAATCTTGTCGACGCCATCCGCGCGAGTTGCGCCTTCCCAGGCTTGTTCGAACCGGTCGAGATCGGCACGCGGTGTCTTGCGGATGGTTGTCTCGTCGCCCCTGTTCCAACTCGGGCCGCTCGCGACCTCGGTGCCGCCGCGGTAATCGGTATCTCCGTCGGCATGCAGGACGGCCACCGCGGCGCCCCCACGAACATTTTTCAAGTCGTGAGCCGGGCAGTGAACGCGGCGCAAAAGCACCAGCTCGAAATCTGGGAACGCCACGCCGACCTCGTCCTCCGGCCAGACGTTCAATCCCTGGCCTGGGACGACTTTGACCGCGCCGATGAAGCCATCGCTGCGGGCGCCGCTGCCGCGCTCCGTGCCCTCCCGCGCATTGAAAAATTGCTTGGGCAGAAACAAGACGCCGCGCGGGATTTCCAGGCCCGGCTCGAAGCCGAAGACAAAGGTTATTTATGGCTCGCGGAGGCGCTCCGATGACTCGCATCAGCATCTGGCTCGCGGCCCTTACCGTCCCACTCCTTCTCTGGCATGAATGTGGAGAGGATGTTGGTGTTTTCTGCTACCGTATAGGACTGGGTGCGTTTACGAGCTTGCGCGCGCGCGCGCTTGTCCCCGTGTCCGTACCAGATTCAGGTCATTCATCCGCCGCGAGGATCAACACCGAGTGCTCGACGCCATCCTTCATTTTTTCCACTCGCTCTACAACCCAGAAGGACTCAAGGAGTTAATCCGCTCGGGCGGCGCGCCCCTCATCTGTGCGATCGTCTTCGTCGAAACCGGTTTTTTTGTAG
Organism: Acidobacteriota bacterium; assembly: GCA_003224515.1. Classification (GTDB taxonomy): domain Bacteria; phylum Acidobacteriota; class Terriglobia; order Acidiferrales; family UBA7541; genus Acidiferrum. The sequence goes on along the minus strand of QHZC01000130.1, from coordinate 6,037 downwards.
GATTTTTTCTTCCCGGTGATTCTTTGCTGGTGACCGCCGGAATTTTTTCCGCCGCCGGCGTGCTCCCTTTGAAGTGGCTTCTCTTGCCCGTCATGTTTTGCGCCATCGTGGGCGACCAGATCGGTTACTGGATTGGCCGCTCGGCGGGTGCGGCTCTGTACCGCCGCGAAGACTCCTTCTTCTTCCGGCGCAGCCACCTTCAAAGCGCCCATGACTTCTATGAAAAATATGGCGGCCGGGCCGTCATTCTCGCGCGCTTCGTTCCCATCATTCGAACGTTTTGCCCGCCGGTGGCCGGCGCCGCAAAAATGCCCTATTCCCGTTACCTCGCTTTCGACATTTTCGGCGGGATCTTCTGGGTCGGGGCCATGATTCTGGGCGGCTACATCCTGGGCAGCTCGGTCCCCAACATCTGGTTATCGTGCTGTCCGTTCTGCCTGCGGTCATCAGCATCCTTCGCGCCGGGCGCAAGAACAGTGCTGCTACCGGTGACCATGGCCCCGCCACTACTCCCCGCGCGGAGGGCCAATAGCCTGTGGCCTTCACCAAGTTCCGCGCCGTCATCTTCGATATTGGCCGTGTCTTGATCCGCGTGGACATCTCAAGAGCCATGGACGGGCTGGCTTCCGGCCTTTCTCTGACTCCAAAGGACGTGTGGTCGGCCATCGAAAAGGATCCTCATTGGCTCGATTGGCAGGAGGGGCGCATTTCTCCCCGCGACTGGCATCTTCGTCTAACCAAACGTCTTGGCGCTTCACTCACTTTCGAGCAGTTCACCGAAGTCTGGAATCGCGCTCTTGACCCGAACCCGATCCATTCGGAAGCGTTCCTGGAGAAGCTCTCCAAGAACTACCGCCTCGCCTTACTATCGAATACCGATCCCATCCACATGTCCAATGAAGAGGCCCGCTTCCCTTTTTTACGCTTCTTTCCCATTCGTATCTATTCCTATCGCGTCGGCGCGAGCAAGCCTGACCCGGTCATCTACCGTGAAGCCCTTCAAGCCTGCAAGGTGCGCGCCGAGGAAGCCGTTTATATTGACGATGTTGCCGCCTACGCGGAAGCAGCTCAGCGCCTCGGGATGTCTGGAATCGTCTTTCAATCGCCCGAACAGCTCCAGTCCGATCTCCGAAAGCTCGGAATTCAATTCGATTGACCCAAAGCCAAGCAAAAAATCCGCTGTTCGCCCTCTGTTCGCGTAAACTTTGCTAGGACTAGTACCACATGCCGTTTGCCACATCCCTGCCAACCAGCCCCATTTTCATCCACTTACAAGCGTTCCCTGGCGCTCAGCTTTGGTCCAGCGCATGCATTGCCCCAGTTACGGGTTTGCTGCTCAAAGGTCTTAGCCCTACATGGGGTGAGGAGAAAGATAAACTATGTCGGACGACAGGATTGTGGAAACGCGTACGGAATCACCAGCCTGGACGCTGCCAGCGATTATCGTTTTGGGTTTGCTCGCCATTGGCGGGCTGGCGTTTGGCTGGAATGCCTCTTCGAAGCTCGATGCCACTCAGCAGTCGGTTGCCGCGCAATTGAAAACTGCACAACAAGCTATACAGCAAGACATGTCCTCCATGAAGGACCGTCTTGCTCAGGACGAAAAGGCCAGCTCTGACTTACAGGGCGACCTGAAGGTTGTCACGGGTAAGCTAAAGATTACCCAGGGCCAGCTCAAGAAGGCCCGCGAGGAAGCCGCTAAGCTCAACGATGCGACGACCGAAAAGCTGACCGCGCTTGACACCTCCGTACACTCGGAACTGGCTACCAAAGCCACCAGTGATGACGTCAAGACCGTGGACACCAAGGTTGTGGGCGTCAAGACCGACCTCGACGCCACTCGCGAAGACTTGAAAATGGCTCGTAGCGAAATGGGCACGCTCATCGCGCGCAACCATGACGAAATCGACCAACTCCGACGCCTCGGAGAACGCGACTACGTGGAGTTCACCATCACTGGCAAGAACAAGCCGCAGAAGGTGAGCAACGTCACCGTCGAGCTCAAGGGCGTCAACGAAAAGCGCAATCAGTTTAGCCTCGCCATGACGGTCGAGGACAAGCGCTTCGAAAAGAAGAACCGCGCCATGAACGAGCCGATCTTCTTCTACGTCTCTGGCACGCATATTCCCGAAGAGGTCGTCATCAACAAGGTGAGCAAGGACACCATCAGCGGATACGTCAGCGTCCCCAAGGCGAACTCGCAAACGGCCTCCAACACCGCCACAAAGTCGGGCAACTAAATACAATAGCATCCTGGCTGAGATTGCCGGATACGGCAGGGGGCGAGCAGAGCAATCTGCTCGCCTTTTTTCTTTAGAACGGCTTTCGCCACTCCGGAGTCTTGCTTGCGCCAGACGCCCAGCGTCCTCTACATCGCGGTTGATGCGCTGATTCCCCTCCGGGGAAGCAGCCTCCATGGCCTCGACCAATTCACCGCAGCCCTCGACCACAAAGGCGTTCCTGCCGTCTGGCTGACCAGCCGCTCGCGTCTCCAGTTCGACGATCCTCGACGTAAACACGGTCACACGCATCCCTTCATTGCTGAAGACGGCTGCGCGGTTTACCTGCCGGAGGACTACTTCCACCTGCGGCCCGCATCCGAGGCCTCTCGGACCAAAGAGGCCGCCACGTTGCGCCGCGGCCGCTTTACGTGTATTCCCGTCGCGCAAGCTCTTCCGGCAGCCGCTGAAGCCTTACAAACTCTCTCCCAAGATACGGGCGCACCTGTTGTCACCCTGCGCTCGCTCTCTCCTCGCGAACTCGTACAAAACACGGGCCTGTCACAAAGGGAAGCCGAACTTGCCCGGCAACGCGACTTTGACGAGATATTTTTCTTTGCTGGCGCCTCTGCTGATCAAGTCCAGAAATTTCTTACTGAGGGGCGCAATCGCAACTTGCAATTCCGCCAGCACGGCGTTCTCTGGTCCACAGCCATCGGCCCCAGCGTCCAGCGGTCGATCCGCGCGCTTGCCAAGCTTTACGACCGGGCGCTCCGCTACCATGCCCACACCGTCGGCATCGCCACACCCGATTTGAGCGCCAATCTCCTGCCTTTCTGCGAGCGCACCATCCTTCTTACCGGCCGCAAGTCCGGAGGAGATTCACAACACCAGCCTGACACGCCTCACATGCGGCATCTGCCGCTCCATGATCCAGACCTTTGGGAACGCCTGATGGCGGCAATCCCTACTGGAAACTAGATGCCCCTGGAAAAAAGTTGCACAAATGCGCGTCAAATTGCGTAACACAACTCAAATCATGGGATGGATCACCGCCGCTGCGTTCACAAACCATCTATTTTCTATGGGATGAGAGGTTTGGCTCTTCCTGAGAGTCTTGGCCCCACGATTGCCCTGAAATTGTCAGGCAGACGCCAAGCCCCCAGCCCTGCCGCCTCGGATTCGCGCGAGCAAGGGCTACCAGATCGAACCGAGTACTAGGAGGATTCTACCCATGGTGTGGCTCCGCCGCGTTTTGCGCCTTCCTGCTCACGAGTCCTACGTCGGCCTCGTTCTCATCTTCTGCGGTATTTCCATGAGCTTTATGTCCATTGCTCTGGTCTGGCAGGCGCAGATTATTGCCAGCCAGCGCGAAGCCATCCAGTGGCTCGAGCGGCTCAAGATCGGCGGCTAATCTCGCCATGTCAGAAACTCACTTAGCCTGAATCCGGCGTCATGAGTAAGCTGCGGTTCATAGCAGCGTTGTGCAGAGCGGTCGAACGGCTATTTTGACCTCTTACACGCAACCCGCACTAAAAGTGAGGTTTGGATGTAGTAGCCCCGGAAGCACAAAAAGTGCTTTTTGACGCGCATTTCGCTCAATCGACGGCCATTTTCCACGCAGGATTCAGGTTAACGCTTCCTGAGTCCGTCGCAACAAGAGAATCCTGCGAGATCGCCGCCCTGCACCGGCCAAGTTTAGATACCATCTCGAAAGCAATTCCCCGAGACTTTCCCTGCAACCTGTGATTCAATATCCTCACAGAGCATTTCTTTGAGGAGAATTACCGTGAAACGATTGGTTCGATTCCTCTTGCTGGCGTCCACGCCGGCGCTCTTTGTAACCATGCAGCAGGCTTCTGCCATGCAGTCGGCGTCACCCAATACTGCGAACTCGGCTCAGCCGCAGGCGGCCAACCAGGCATCCTCGCATGATCGCCACCATCGTAAGCACAGCAGTGCCCCGCGTCACCACCATCATCACAAGTCTGCGACGCAGCACTAGCCCGAAAAGCTCAACATCAATAGCGAAAGGGGGAGCCTGGCGGCTCCCCCCTTTCGCTATTTTACTGTGTCGGCTCGGAAGCGCGCTAGTAGCACGCATGTTTCGCGAGCGACGCGCACCGCAAAAGCGGTGTGATCAGCTGTAGCAGCTCTAAGCCCGGTGGAGTCATAGTCCCTCCGGAGCTCCTTGAGCTCACGCCTCGCTTGTACTCCTCTGATTTGTCGAATGCAAGCGAATAGAGGGTGAACGCGCGATTTCCACAGATCTCGCGTCGATTGCAAACTCCAGACGATTACTTGATGAAGAGTGTTTCGCGCAGTTGGTCGCGGCCGACGAACGATTTCATTGTTCGAAAGTGGGCAAAGAGGTCTTGGATCTCACGGTTCTGATAGACCTTTTGAGCCGGGCAGATGACCGTGGACGAGATCACTTGCAATGTATTGGAATCGGCCACACGATAGCGCTGAAAACCTTCCGGCTTCTTGCTGTGAAACATCGCCAGAATCACGCCGCCGGGCCGCAGCAATTCCGTCAGGTTCGCTACCATCTGCTTCACGAGCGTCGGCTCAAGGTAGTCCAGCAAGTCCCACAAGAGCACGGCATCGAAGGA
>QHZC01000130.1:0-1194 GCA_003224515.1 Acidobacteriota bacterium | reverse complement strand
TCGAGCAGGAAGCGTGTCGCACGGCTACTCGGCGTCGTGTCCAGCGTTTCGCATGCTCCGGGGTCATCGCGCAACCACGTCTCTTCCTCGGTCAGAAATGCTTTCCATCCGCGAAGGATGTCTTCCGACGAAACACGGAAACCGCGCTCGATGAAGAAACTCAAAGTCGTCTGCCAGGCCGGCCCCAGATCAAGCAGCGCACCCCGCCCAAGCCCGTCGAGATTCCACAAGAATTCTTTCAGCCCGTTCGATATACGCGTCGATTCAGGCACTTCCGGCGAGCGCGCAGCGCCCACGGTGGCGATCGGCGCACCGGGCGTGCGCGAGCGTGAGTTCGAATGCAGAGGCAAGGAAACGCCGCGGCTCGTCCCGCTTCTCATTCCAAGCCCCAGTTTATGCAGGAAACTCATTGTCAGTTCGCCGCCGTTCCAGAGTTCAAGGATGTCGTGTCAGCAGCCTTGGCTGTCACCGTTGCCGCTGAAGCCTTGATCTCTGCAGTTTTGTTCGCCTGTCTTCCCGCCTCGACATTTCCGCGCAACAGCGCACCGTCCTCTATGGCCAGGCGATCCGTTTGCACTTCCCCTGTGACTTGGCCGGTGCTCCAGAGTTGAACCTTGTCCCTCCCCGTGACTTTTCCTTCGATTTTTCCCCGCACGATAACCTCGCGCGCGTGCACATCTGCCTTCACATGCCCGTTCGGGCCAATAGTCAAACTCCCGTTCGCCAAATTCAGTTTTCCGTCGACAACACCATCGACAAAAAGATCTTCACTACCCGTTACTTCGCCTTTGATCCTGATTCCTTGGCTGATGCACGCTGCTGCGCGCGGTGAAGTTGGAAGCGCACCCAACGCTGAAGGTGTACTGGTCGAAACAGCGCTGGACAGAGCCATAGAACTTGCGGGAGTTGCGGCCCTGTCGGAAACCCCTTCAGGCTTCGAATCTTCCTTTTTCCACATCAGACACCTCAACATCGAAAACTGGATTTTCGAAGCCGCTTATCGCAGGGCTGGCTGGAACTGCGACTCGGAAGAGTGAACATAGTACACGACTTAGCGGCTGTAAACAAGAATGGCGGGTAGCAAATCTGGGGTGTTTCCTGAAGGGCTACACCACTAATTGCGGAATTAGTTCTCCCAATCCCACTACAGATTGCGTTGTCTCGCCCGTCTCACTTCTCCCGCTTAGCTCCCAC
>QHZC01000647.1 GCA_003224515.1 Acidobacteriota bacterium | reverse complement strand
GTTTGCACATCGACTAGAACGGCTGGGCGTCTATTCACTCCTGCAATCGGGGCCAGTATGGTACGGCGTACTCAGGCAAACGGCCCCCAATGAACTTACATTCATGGAAGTGCTCATGAAAAACGGAGGATACTATACTGGCGAATTGCAGAGTTTTGGAATCGTTGACGATTTCGAACGAGCTAAAGACTTCTATCTCGTTAACGTGTACTTCAGGAGCACGAAGCAAGAACCATACATAAAACTCAGGGTGGATGGGGTGCTGCTAAACTTCTCCGACGCCTACTCAATCCTGGTGCGAAAGCAAATCATGGGCTGATTCTAGCTCGCTTTGCCGTCTCTTCCATTCCGCCCGCGCTTCCCACAATTGAATTACGGACGGCTCCCGCGGAGGCTTGCACATGTTGGCGCCCGGCGAGTCTCAGGTAGCGTCCCTCTTTGCCTTCTCGGATCAATGCTTCGTCCGTCATCCTGCGGAGCCGGGCGCCCGATGCCAAATGCTTCGAGATCGATCTCATCATTTGGTGAATTGGGTTGAATCCATCGCGCTATCACTTGCTTGGAAGTGGATAGAAGCTGGTGTGGCCTTCGGGCGGAAGTTGAGCGACGCTCTGTACATTGTGTCGTTTCAGCAAATCTCGCACCCAAGATCCCGGAACGACGGGCCCAGCGAAGGTTACGCTCTCGGCATCCTTTGCCGGTGGCCCTGGAGACGGAGACGGTCACCCTGAAGCCGGAAATCAAGATTTGCCCTGCTGTGCGATCCACCGAACCCGGTCGGCAGAATCCTTCAAACGTTTTCTCGTCACATCGATTGCAGTCTGGGAAACATCCAGGATAGAGATGTTCTGATAGCCTCTCGCTAAAAGATCATCAACCAAGGTAGACTCGCCGCCGCCAACGTCAATAATGGATGCTGACGGTCCGTCAGCGCCTCGATGTATTAGGGCAAGAGACATTTCCAGGTGTGGCCGATACCAACTCACCTCGTCGGGCGCTTTGCTCGTATAGATCTTTTCCCAATGTGTCTTTACATCCATAACTGACACATCTCAACTGCTCGTATTTTACCGCCCCGGCGGCAACCATTCCGCCGATTTCGAATTGAGGTTTACTCGCACCGCAGCGAGGGCCGACTCAAGTAGTAGGGGCAACGCATCAATAATTCTATGGCTGAACGAATACCGAACCAAGTCCGCCGTTGAATCGCCGTTTGGCCGATTGCTGCCGATCGCCATCCTCATACCGTCCTTACTAAGCACAGATGGCTTGACTCTATACGTTAGTAGAGGGTTTATGATTATCGTTGAAATGAGAATCGGGGAATTGGCAAGGCAAAAAAGGCGAAGTATCTGTCCAAACAGTGCGCTTCTATGAACGGCGCGGGCTCATGCCTGTTCCCCGCCGCAGGGAGTCAGGCTATCGAATATACGGAACGCCCGATCTGCGGCGGCTCCGCTCCGTTATCCAAGCGAAGAGGCTCGGATTCACACTCGAGGAGATTCGTTCCGTTCTCCGTATGCGGGAACGGGGCGCTTGTCCCTGCGGCGAAGTCATCAAAACAGCAGAACGCCATTTGCATAGGGCGGAACGGCAGATTGAAGATCTGGGGAAGTTTCGCGTTGGCTTAGCTAAGACACTCAAGCAGTGGAAAAGATCAGGCCGGCGTAGCGTTTCCGGCTCGGCTATCTGCCATCTACAGTAATCGAGCGCACGATGGCCGGTTGAATTTTCTGTGGCAAGGTGAAAGAGTGTCTTTCACAAAACAACGTCGAATACACCAAACGAAATATCGCAGCAGATGAGACGGCATTCGGAAAACGTGAAAAGCTGGGCTACATGACGACGCCGGTTATCGTGATAGATGGTGAAGTGGTGATCGGTTTTGACCGCCCGAAGCTCGAAAATCTGCTCAATCTTCGCAGCAGGCGTGCCCTTTGAGCGATTGCTTAGCCTCCTTGAGCACAATCGGCAGAAGCGCGAGCGCTGCAATGGGATCGGCCCATGAAATGTGCAGGGAAGCGCTGAGAAGCAAGCCGGCGAGAGCGATCCAGGACATATATCCGCAAATTGAGCTTTGCACGGCATCAGCTCGCAAAGAAGTGCTCTCTGCAACGGCGGCGAGTTGCCGCTTGCGGTGCGCAAGCCACGGCATAATTAGGCCAGCGGCGGCGAGCAGAGCGATGCCTACATAACTTGGCTGCGGTTTCGAAACAGCGGCGATCAACGTGTAGGTTGAATCAGCGGTGATGTACATAGCGAGCGCGATCAGCAGCCAACCTGTAATCTTCGACGCTGTTGCCTCCGTCTGTTCCCGTACGGTGCTGAACCTCCACAGCACTGTCACCGCTGATAGCAACTCGATTGCGCTATCAGCCCCAAAAGCAAAGAGGGTGACACTGTGCGAGCGCACAGCAGCAATCAGCGCAATCGTTGCTTCCGCTGACATCCACGCAATTGTGAACCACTGAACGTACTTTATTGCGCACCGATCAGGCTGAGAGTAAATCGGCGCTTGCCTGGATTCAGCCATGACACCTCTGTTGCTCGGGCTAGGCCTATTCCATCGCCTTTAGCATTTCTGGCCCGCCTGTCCTTAGGAATCGAGCAATAAGCAAACTGGCGACAGCAAGAAAGATGATATTCAACCAGGTTGTGTAATTCCGCCGTATCGAAGTCTCAACAATTTGGGCGTGCCGCTCGGTTGGCACGAGACGAAGCGCCTGAAAGATAAATTCAATCGCTAAGGCCGCAAGGCCCATCGATACATACATTGTCGCCAGGAGAAAAGTGCTCATTCTGCCGCCGTAGTATTTGCGATAAATGTTGAGGATCGGAAGCACGATCAGATCGGCATACAGAAACGCGATGACTCCGCCAAAGCTGCTCCCGCCATTCCACAGGACGGCCGCCAAAGGGACATTTCCGACTGAGCACACAAACGAAACAATTGCAATCAGCGGGCCGACAATCGGTCCCCAGAATTTCGCAAATAGTGGATGAGACGTGAGGTAGAAGGCCCTCCAGAATATCTGCGGAACCCAAGCCGCGAGTGCGCCCGTGATTAGCAGTCCTCCGGCGATGTCCTTCCAGATCGAGACCCAATCCATTACAAAGTAATGGCTGATTGCCGTGCGGCCCTTTTCGGAAAGGATTCTTTTCAGAAGCGGTCCTCCGGTCACGCTCATGTCCATTTCGGCATGACCTTCTATCACCCCTTTGATGCCCTTGTCTTGCTCTTTGGCGGATTGAAGAAGTTGAGCGGACAAAAAGGTGCGGAACAGAAACGCGAGGATAAACACCATCAGTGGCGCACCAGCAAATTCGGCGGCAGCGAACTGCCAACCCATAAGCACAATCAGAATGATTGCAAGCTCCGCGACCATATTGGTGGACGCCAACTCAAATGCCATGGACGCCGTGAAATCAGCGCCCTTCCCGAAAATTGGAGCGCGTGATGGCAACCGCTGCATAGGAACAGGACGAAGACGCTGCGCCCAGAGCACAAGCTCGCCAGAGCGTCTTCGCTCGGTCATCGGGGAGTAAGCGAACAATTTGACCCTTCGAAACGACAGCCTGGACGACGGCGGAAAGCCCGAAGCCCAAGATCAGAGGCCATAGGATTTCCCAAAACATTGCGAAGGCCATATACAGAGCCCGGCCGATGGCTTCGGTGATGCTCGATAGGAAAGAAGTACCGCCACGGATTTAAGGCCTCAAGAGAAAGAGACTTTAATAACGATTCTGCGACTGAATCGATCTTAATGCCAAACTTATGAATTTGAGGCCGGTCAGCAAAACGGGAGACTTGAGTGTTCCAGTGTGGTGATGCTGCGGGTGCTGCTCATAAAACAGCACCCGGCATTGCAGTGAATGATAGGGCACTGAGACTAAGCAATCTAAGAAACGAAGAACACTCTTCCATCAACCTCCTTTTGAAAAAGTCTTCCGAGGAATCTTTAGAACATGAACCCGGATTCAACCACGCCGCGCACTTGTTTGGTATTCAAACCGGCGGCACCAAAGACCAGACCCGGCGTGGCATTGCGAGCGTCAACAACCGAGATGTCGCCGCGCAGGAAAAAGCCATCTTTCTTGTAGGTCGGCGTCACAGTAAATGCGAAGGCGTTGCTGCCCACGCCGTAACCTAGCAAGTTGAGCGCTAATGGGTCCGTGGCGCTGCCGCTGCTGGTGATATATTCGGGCCGGACTGCCATCGATATTCCGTGCTTGAAGTTGTAGGTCAGCAGGAGGGCCCCGCCGTTCGTGGACCCGCTCTTCAGGATTCCGAGGCTCGTGTTCGCTGGCACGTGCGTCTACTGATAGTACGGCTCGATCACCCAACTCTCGTGGCTGTAAGTGTAAAGGATGTTATAGATCGAGCCGTTGTTTTGCAGAAAAGGTGTAGCGATGCTGCTGGACGTCGTTCGCCCAGCATTCCCGCCGCCCACGAACGCCAGTGTATTGGACGAATTGAACGGATAGGATGCCGTTCCCAATATCCAGTTGTAAACGTTGGAATAGAAACCATCGTTCCAGCTCACGGATAAGCTAAGTTTCTTGAAGGTGTCGCTGACTTGTATGCCGCGGTTGACTGCGTTCTCCTGATTCCACAGGATGCCGCGCTCGATGTTCATGTTCTCGAAGCTAAATGTGTATTCGCCTCCAATCAGCGTGGGTAGCGCACCGACCTCCACGTTGAAATTGCCCTTGACCAGCTTCAAATAGCCTTGCGGGAAGGGCCCGTAGAAATCGGGTAACGTGTCGGTTGTCTTAGTGAAGGGCACCCCTAAGTCCGGTAGGTTGTAAGCGCCGCCTTGCAGGTAAAACTGGAACCAGCCGCTCGTCTTTTGGACAAAGATCTGAGCATTGCTGACGTCCCAGTGCGTCGACTTATCTCCGGGAACCCAATTGTTTTGCACCATACCCATGCCGCTCAGGATGCCTGTGATGGCTACCTTCCCAAACGGGCCCGCGCTAAACGTATGAGGTACCGCCGTCTGTAGCGGTCCCGCCATTGAAGGATTGGGCAGCGGTTGTGGGTCGGTGGGTGCTGCCGCGGGTGCCTGTGCGGGCGCCGTCTGCGCTGAAGAATCTCCCGACGGAGCTTGCGCATATGCCCGCTGCCCCACCGTGCTTAGGACCCCAATCAATATGAATGTAAGAAGACCACCCCATTGCTTCTTCAAGGTAATGCTCCTTTCAAGCTTTTGCCTTTCAGCTACGAAGCATCGTCGCTTCAGCGGAGAATTTACGCGACGGCTCAGAGAAAGACCAACTCAAATTGTTGATGGCAACGATTTAAAATCTGAGTGGGTAAATCAAACAAAAATTTCGATTGAGCCAATTCAAAATTCTGTTGGCTCATTGATAGGTTCGATAGGCACCGGGCGTCAATTTGGCTTGTCTAATCCGCCGAAGATTTGTGACGGCTCTCCCGGTGCTCGCCTTTCGTCTTAATCGCGTGATTGTCGTTCCGTCCAATTGTGCGCACCCAAACGTTCCCGGACACCGTCGTCCCGGAGCAACATAACCGAGCAACCTACCGTCTGGCGAAATCCGGGCACGGATTGCCAAAACAAACTTTGCGCGGAATCGACAACCACCTCGACCGCTCGGCGGCAGTTCTAATTTAGATCAGGAATTTCGCTAGGCGACTCACGTTTTTCGGATTTGCAGAGTACGAAATACGAGTGCCTTTTTTCTGCGATTGGATGAGCTCGGCCGAACAACACGTTGAGGTGAAACGAAAGGTTTGGTCTACGCAACTGGAGGTGGCGAGCTAGAATATTCTTTTTTCGTCCAGATTTGCCCAGAGAACGCTGCCGACTCTTCGTGAACTCGGCCGCAAGGGCTTATGGCGCCGCTTCACAGGAGACCGTGGACTGGCAAGAGCGGGCAGCCCAGTGCGGGTCGAGGTGGTATGAGGCGAATGGCACCGCTCTGGAACGGGTCTGACGCCGCTGGATAGGCCGTCTCAGAATAATTTAGCCCCGGCTTATACACCTCTTCACAATTCGCATCATTGCGGAAAAGCAAAGACACCCGCCTCAGTGACGGTATCTTTCCTTCGTAGTTATTAGATGACACTGGATCGGCGTAGAGGCCACGGCCTGTGGTACAAACGAGAAGGGACCTTCAGCCGCTTTGCTACGAACACCACACTCAGATGAGGCTTTCCAGGATTCTTCTGAGGATCGCCAAGAAGTCTCGGCAGACAGCTGCCTATGTCTGTGACGTGCCAGGCTGCTTTGTCCGCTACAACCATCCGCGCGGGTACTTCATTACCACCCAGGAGGGTGAGATCGAGGGCGAGACTGTGCCCCGCATCCGCTGTCCGCATGATAAGCAACTCATGTATCTCGCTGAGGTTCGGCCCGAGCAGACGGGATATCGCCTGTGGAGATGCCCGGAATGTAACATGAGCCGCACCAACGAGGAACTTTCGCGAGCATCGCAGGCTTGATAAGTGCCACGTCAGGCCGTTATCTTGGCGAGCGGCGGACCGGGAATCGCCTCTCAAGAGATTTTTTCAGCATGGGCCTTATGGCTAGCGGGGCTTTGCCCATCGCTCAACCCGCGCGGACAGTTCGAGTCCGACAGCAAACCGATTCTTCGCCAAGCGCTGATAGTAAACGATCTCGCTTCCAACCGGACGTTGTCTTCGGGACAGATTAGCAGCACGCGAGCGCCGGGCTGCCATTCCCGCCCAGTAACAACGCGCGCGCCGCGAGGACTCACGTTTTCGGTAAAGGTCCTTTCATTAAGCCGCGGTTCACCGCAAAGCTCTACTGCTATGGTTCTCGCAGTCCGCCTTTCTAACCGGCCAGTCGCGTTGCTCACCAGACTCACTGCAAAATCGATGGTCTGACAACGTATAGATGGACGTACCAGCGGACGTACGTCGCCACGCCAAGCAGAAGGACCACCCACCACAATATGAGCGTCGCGCGCATCCAGGCCCGATAATTCCTCAGAAGCAAGCGTTTGGGAAGAACGTTGGTGCCCGCCGCCAGGATGACGTAGAGGCCCGCCAGTTCTGCGACCACTCCGAGCGCGGCGTGTCCTGCGGCGATGGCGTAATACGATTTCCCTAGCGACTGCGGGATCTTCGGCGCTAATTGGCTATAGAAAGATGGCGCCATCCTAAATCCAATAACCACCAGATTCAGCAGCACGACCGCAGACTGGCACCGCGCATGCACGCGATAGTGCCGCCGCCGAGCCAGAACGGCGCCGGCAAGCAGGGCCATTCCCATCACCGCCTCGACTAGAAGCACTACGTCAACACTCCGTGGCGCAGCGCTTCGCATGATGCATTGGGTCAGCACAGTGTTTTCTGGTAATTAGTTCCCAGAACCTCGTTGTTGGGCTCTTAGCACCCATACACGAATCAGCCTTCAACTTTCTAACCACTGCTTGTTGCCAAATATTCCCGTGGCTGGAGACTCATTGAGCGAAATTCACAAAATGAAATAAGGCGCGCGGAATTAAAAGAATTTAGGGGAATAAATTGACGCAGTCTTCTGTCCTCACTTGAGAACGGCAAAAATAGTGTGGCCTCGGTTGGGAGGCGAACAGGATTTTGTTCAAAATCAGAAACTCGAACAGACTTCCACCGACGGCGCACCTTTCAGGGATACATAACATTTTGGCTGAGAACGGCACCGTTGAGGTTCTTCTTGTGGGTGATGGTCCGCAGGTGTTCTCCCTGTCTCGAGGACACTTAGAAAGCAAAGGGTGTCGGTGCCATTTTGCCAGGTCACAACGAGGACTTGAGGAACTATTGAATCAGAAGCAATTCGACATTGTGCTTACCATGCGTCGAATCGAAGGAAGCAGCACCGATTGGCTTGGTACCGCCGTATCGGGCTCGCGGACCACTTTGTTCTACGCGCTGCCCGTTGAAGTCGGTTGTTGGTGGGTGCCCATCCTTAGGTTTGGCATAGAGTGCCTCGGAGCTCCTGCCTTGCGTCCGCGTGAGTTTTCCGATGTCCTCAATGAGATCGTCGATGAAATCAAGCAGACTGGAGCCAAAACAGTGTCCTGAAATAAGCGTGGACGATCATTCGATCTATTTGTTCAGCAAGCGCCTTCTCGGGAATATTTGCGCCATGGGGCGGTCTTTAATGTTGAAAGCCGATGCCTCCGCGAATAAATATGAAGAGCATGGTTTCCTGGTCATGCTTGTTAGCCCTGACAGTTTGCGCGCTGCTCCCGTTCCCAGCGGTCGCGCAAACAACCGGTCCGGAACCACCGTTCCGATCTTCCCGAGAGCCTACGCAAAACTCCAGCAAGCCGATCCAAATGGATGTGTCGCTGGTACTTGTCAACATGACGGTCACCGATCCTAACGATCGCCTCGTCACCGGCTTGGAGAAGGAGAACTTTCGGGTGTTTGAAGATGGCAAAGAGCGGAAAATTGTAACCTTTTCGAGCGAAGAGGTGCCGATCTCAGTTCGCCTTGAAAACAAAATTGAGTGCTTGCGTTTCGGCGCCCGAGATGGTGACTTCCTGGGTTTGTTTGCCATAGACCTCGTGCCACGCGGTTACGGTGTATTTCCCCGGAGGCAGATTCTCGAGCGTGAATGCGCCGTTCTCATTTGACACAGAGTAGTGCGACGTCTTCAGCACCACGAAGTAGCTGTGCATCCAGGAATGTATGTTGCACTTCACCGAGATAAACTCCTCTCTGGCAAATGTTTCTTCGAGCGGCGGCGTTCCGGGCGGCTGAGCCTTGTTCCACT
>QHZC01000646.1:1522-1969 GCA_003224515.1 Acidobacteriota bacterium | reverse complement strand
CAACGCGGTCTTTAAACAGTTTGGTACAGTCCTGGGCGAAGGGAGAGAAGCGGCGATTAAAGCCCACGGTCAGGATTCGCCCCGAACGCGCATAAGCCTCGGATATCTGGTTCAGTTCGGCTTCATTGACGCACAGTGGCTTCTCGACAAAGACATGTTTGCCACGCCCCAGGGCAGCAATCACCAACGAGGCGTGGAGGTGATGTCGTGTGCCTATAAAAATCGCATGGATGGCTGGATCATTCAGAATCTCATTGGCGTCAGTGCAGCAATAATCAAACCCGAAGCCCCGCGCCGCCCTTTGTGCCGAAATGCCGGTCGCGTTGGCTAAACCCACAAGCCGGACACCAGAGATTTTTTGCAGCACAGGTACCAGTTTCGCTCGGCTGAAGCTCCCGGCACCAATCCATCCCACGCCGACCGTCTCACCCATTCCTTTTGTCAAAT
>QHZC01000646.1:0-1458 GCA_003224515.1 Acidobacteriota bacterium | reverse complement strand
CCGACGTATTTCTCCTTTCTCTCGCCCGACAGCAACCTGTAAGCCTCCGAGGCCTCGTTGACGCTGAACCGATGCGTCAGTAAAGGCCCAACACGCACTTTTTGCTGTGCGACCAGCTCCAGAAAAGCTTCCATATTTCTCTTCTCTGTCCAGCGCA
This sequence comes from Acidobacteriota bacterium, assembly GCA_003224515.1. Taxonomy (GTDB): domain Bacteria; phylum Acidobacteriota; class Terriglobia; order Acidiferrales; family UBA7541; genus Acidiferrum. The sequence goes on along the minus strand of QHZC01000646.1, from coordinate 1,301 downwards.
CGAAGGCGTAAGGATAATCACGGCCACACTCCTCGTACTCGCGATCGTACCGGCCAGGCCCGTAGGAGCGTGAGAAGCGCACTTGTAATTCTTTCTTGTAGTAGAGTGCGCGAGGAATGTCGGCACGCACGTCGCCTACGATGACTACTATGCCTCGGTCCCGCGCCAGCTGTCCCGCCAATTGGATAGGTTCCGTTGAGGGTGTCGCCGCAGTTAGGATCACGGCATCGGCTCCCTCTCCGTGCTGACACAAGGCACTCCACGGGCTCTCTTCCCAGTCGCGGTTTTCACAAGCGAAGTCCGCGCCGAGTTCACGGGCCAGCTTCACGCGATCCGGATCGGGGTCCAGCCCCCATACAACGCAGCCTGCCGCGTGGAGAATCTGCGCCACAAGCTGACCCACAAGCCCCAATCCGATTACGGCCACGCGCTCACCGAGCTTGGCCTCCGAAATGCGCACGCCCTGCAATGCAATCGCGCCCAAGGCTACTGAAGCCGCTGAGTCGAAGTCAACATTAGAGGGGATCTTCACGCAAAGGTTTTTGGGAACCCAATTCATCTCTGCATGGCTGGCATGATCTACTCCCGCGCAAGCCACAGGGTCGCCCACGGCAAACTCATTTACCCCAGACCCAACCTCCAGGACCGCTCCTGCGGAGCTGTAACCTAAGGCCAAGGACGAGTTCAAGCGGGCACGCACCGTGGCGATCACGTCTACTGCACCGGTTGTCTTGAGGCGCCGAAAGACCTGCCGCACCAAGTCCGGCCGCTCAAGGGCTTTGCCGAGCAGCGATTTGCTTCCCAGTGTCATCGTCGCTCGCTCCGTCCCGCTGCTAATCAGAGAAGCGGCACTCTTTACTAACACCCCTTCGGGAAGACACGAGGGTGGCGGCACTTCCTCCACCGATACTTGATGAGAGCGAAGGTCTTGCAGAACCTGCTTCATCCGTTCCGTCCATTGGCCAGGAGATTGTGTTGGAAGGCAAGATCCTCTTCCACGGTGTACATGATCACCAAATTCGCTTCTTCGGAGTCATAGCGGCGCTTTACTTGTTTCTCAAACGGCGGAATCAAGGTGTCCAGAAGCGAGGAGAAATGGAAGATCAGGCGCTCTTTGCTGAGCGCACGTCGAAGCTGTAACTGCCCTATAGCCTTTTCGCCGACGCGCAAGGGAATGGAAACAGTCCAGCAATCGCCAGTTTTGTTTTCGCTGGGGCGCGACCAGGGGGCTAGGAACGGCGTCGAGCCATTTTGCCAGCCTGAAAGCTGACATGTGACACTGTCAAAGTCCAATGCTTCGA
>QHZC01000132.1:12579-13414 GCA_003224515.1 Acidobacteriota bacterium | reverse complement strand
GACGCAGTCGCGCCGCTTCGCGCCACTCGCTCTTAGCCTGCTGAGTGCTGCCCTTCTGCTGGAATGCGACACCAAGCTGGTAATGCCCCATGGCATTTTCGGGGGCGTACCTGAGAGCCTGCTGTAACGATTGAACGCTTTCCTCCACTTTCTTCTGCTGGAGCTGAATCTGCCCCTTTAGGATCAGCGCCTCCGCGTCCTGCGGTATTTTCTTCAGAATCGCGTCATTGAGTTGGTTGGCTTCGTCGATCCTTCTATTCAAGATCAGGAGTTGAATGTAAGTCTTTCTTACGGTCAGATCATTCTGATGAACCGCAGAGAGGGCGCCGAATTCCGCGAGGGCTTTGGCGTTTTCTCCATGGGTCAGATAATAATCGCCAAGCGAGCGGTACGCCGCGGGATCGTCACTCAATTGTTGTTTGGCGTCTGTCAGAACCTTTTCCGCAAGCGACTCTTGCCCTTGAGCGAGATAGAGACGTGCGAGAGCAATACGTGGCGTGGTTGACTTAGGCGCGAGGCTGATCGCCGCCTGAAACTCTTTCTCTGCGTCGGCCCACCGTCTCTGCCGCTCGTAGAGATTCGCTAAGGTTAACAGCGGAGTGACCGATACAGGATCGAGGGAGTGGGCTTCCTTGAGACTTGCCTCTGCGTCGTCAAAGGCGCTGGCTTTCCCTTGGATCAGACCCAAATTAATAAGACTTGCTGAACGATCCGGGGCAATTTCTGTGGCTTTTCTTGCTTCCTCGAGAGCGTCTTCCAGATTCCCTATTGCGGCATCCGCGTCGGACAAAAGTAATTGTGCGTCCGCGTGTTTTGGGTTGCCTTGAAGGATGAG
>QHZC01000132.1:9423-12461 GCA_003224515.1 Acidobacteriota bacterium | reverse complement strand
CCTGGGCGCGCTTGTAGTGAGCCTCGACAAAGCGTGGGTCGATCTGCAAAGCGCGGCTGTAGGAGATGTTGGCCTCGGGGTACTTACCCTTTTCGAAATAGAGGTCGCCCTGCTGCAGGTACTTCAGTTTGCGCACCTCGGGATTACGCGAGCAGCCAGCCACGAGGGCGGCCAGGAGCAGGAAAAGCCCGTAAGACAGTACCAAACTCGCCTTGCGCCTGATAGGCGCTGGTTTACAGGAGTACACAGACAACACCTCTTTCGCGCAAGTACGGGTGCAATTTTAAGCCCTGAGAAGGGGCGCATGGAGTGAGGTCCAGGGATTTATGTAACCTATTCATTACAAATGCTTTTCATACCTACACCAGAGGCATCCAAATATCCTCCAACCTGGCTTAGAGTCAATTTATTGTGCGGTGAAACTCAGGAAAGGAGAATTACGAGGATAGTATGGATAGAATTCTACCACTTCCCGTGCTCCAAGGAAGAGACGGGTTAGCCCGCTCCGGGAAAGCGCGCCATGTGTCTTTCATAAGTTGTTGATAATAAACAATTTAAATTAGAACTGGGCACGCCGGTGGGCTATTCTAGCTGGCATAACCCGTGCTTCCCATATCTTAGCGCAGTAGCCTGCACAGGTGGGGATTGGCGATCTTCAGGACTGTTGCATCCGGTGATGAAGCCGCTATGGGGATATAGGCAGAGTTAGGAAGAGGTCATCATGGTCCGGAACGGCGAGATTGGCTTGGCAGAAGCAAAACGCACCTTGCGTCGCTATTGGTGGCTTCTCCCGCTCTCCACGTTGTTTCTTGGCGGAGTGGGCCTGGGTGCCAGTTTTGTCCTTCCCAAGCGATATACATCGCAGACTATGGTGCTGGTTGAGCAGCCTACGGTTGGCCCAGACTACGTGAAGCCTGTCGTCACCGAAGACTTGAATCACCGTCTTGCGTCCATGAAAGAGCAGATCCTCAGCCGGACACGCCTGCAGCCTATCATTGAGAAATTCGGCCTGTACGCTGAGGTCCGGGGCCGTGTTCACGTGGAAGATCTTGTCGAACGGTTGCGAACCGCCGTGGAAATCAAGCCACTGGAGCCGACGCCTGGTACGCAGAGCCGGCAACTGCCGGGTTTCTACGTAGCTGTAACCTTCGACAACCCGCAAATTGCTCAACAAATATGTACCGAAATCACCTCAATGTTCCTGGAACAGAACGCCCGTGAGCGCAAGCAACAGGCAACTGAAACCACGAGTTTCCTAAGCAAACAAGTCGAAGAGGCTAAGAAGAACTTAGATGACCAAGATGCGAAACTTGCCCAGTTCAAGCGGCAGTATCTAGGGTCTTTGCCGCAAGAAGAGCAAAGCAACCTCAATATTCTGACGGGGATGAACGCACAACTAGAGGCCAATACCCAGGCGCTCAGTCGCGCGCAGCAGGATAAGGCTTTTAATGAATCCCTCATCGGCCAGCAAGAGGCGAACTGGAAGGCATCACAGACAGGGCAAAACCCTGAGACCGCGGAACACCAGTTGGGCGCCTTGCAAGAGCAGCTTACGAGTTTGCAGGCGCGCTACACTTCCGAGCATCCCGATGTCATCAAACTTAAGAGCCAGATGGAAGAACTAAAAAAACGGATGGCAGAAGCACCGAAGAATAACCCATCCGCGAATGGTTCGAAGCAAGTTTCCGCGGCCGAACCCCCACAGATTCAGCAACTTCGAGCAAAACTAAGGCAAGACGACATAAACATCACAGATTTGACCAAGCGACAAGGTCAAATTCAAGTTGAAATTCGCCAGTTGCAAAGCCGCGTTCAGGCTAGTCCCATGGTCGAGCAGCAGTTGAAGGAATTGACCCGCAGCTATCAGACAGCGCAGGACTTCTACAACGATCTCCTGAAGAAGAGACAGAACGCAGGCGTAGCTGGCGATCTTGAGAGCCAGCAGCAGAGCGAGCAGTTCCGAGTATATGATCCACCGAGCCTGCCGGATCGACCCTCGTTTCCGAAGAAAGTCTATTTTGCTGGCGGAGGTTTTGGTGGCGGGCTCGCTCTCGGGCTGGCGCTTCTCTACTTGATCGCCATCGGTGACAAATCGATGCATACTGAACGCGATGTCGAACTTGCGCTCAAACTTCCCGTGCTTGCGTTAGTGCCGGTTCTCGAAGCGCTGTCTCAAGGAAAGAGTCAGGCGCCGAAGAATCAACCGCGCTTGGACGCGATCGGGACGCGTGTTTGACCTTTGCGGTTGAGTGAATATTCGAAAGGGAAAAGATGAGTCGGATACATGATGCGTTAAAGAAGGCTGCGGAGGAAAGGGCGTCGCAATCGCCGGCAAGCTCACCGCAGACTTTCGTCGATGTGACGGAAGAAATTAGTCGCTCTGCCCAAACAGGGAATGGACTGGATACAGCTCCGAAAAACGGGAGTGCAAAAGCGGGTAAGCAGCCTTTCGCCCGATTCGAACAGCTCTTGAAGCGGTGCGCCCATCCGAAATGGACACTGGATCCCCGCATGAGCGTTTTCGGAGGCACCGACAGCAAGAAGATCGGGGCCGAGCCTTTTCGAACTCTTCGATCGCGGCTGTCTCAGATTGCTGGTACGCACGTGTTGAAGCGCATTGTTATTACCAGCAGTGTTCCCGCAGAGGGCAAGACGTTTGTCGCTGCAAATCTCGCACAGTCTATTATCCGCCAGCCTGACCGTCGCGTTCTCCTGATTGACGCTGACCTCCGAGCGTCGCGCCTTCATGTAGCCCTGGGGGCGCCTTCCACGCCCGGCTTGACTGACTATCTCCGCGGGGAAGTAGATGAGTATGCGATTATTCAAAGCAGCCCGGACGAGAAGCTGTGCTTCATTCCGGGAGGCAACGAGGTATCGAATCCAAGCGAACTTCTACTTAGCGACAGGATGAGACACCTGCTGGACGTCGTCACGCCCATGTTTGACTTTGTGATCCTGGATTCCCCGCCGGCTACTCCAGTGCATGATCCGAGCGTGTTGGCGGATTTGTGCGACGGCGTGCTGTTCGTCGTGAGGGC
>QHZC01000132.1:8125-9406 GCA_003224515.1 Acidobacteriota bacterium | reverse complement strand
CCAGTAGGGTTTGGTTGAAACGAGAGGACTTGTCTGCTCAAAAATCGAAAAATTGACTTTCGGCCGCGGAAGTCAGGCTAACCCCCCGCTGCTGCGCTCGGGATGTATTTCACTGACATTGCTGCAAACTGCCGCGTAGCCACTCGAGAGAAACTCCACAGCATCAGTTCCTTTGTTCAGAAGATGCAGCCAATTCTTTCGTTCCCGCCAAGACCCGTGATTCTCCCCGCTGCAGCAGTAAGAAAACAGGCAGCAACAAGAGTAAGCCCAGCAGGAAGAACAAAATTCCACCATCACGGTGAAGTGTCCCAATCAGAAAGCTCGGATCCACGTACATCGCTAACAGAGTCAGGGTAACGATCCGAATCCCGTTTTTCAGAATCATCATGAAGAATGCGCACGTCAAGAAGAACAGCTTCTTCCAGAGAGAGTGCAAGCCGTAGTGCACAACTGGTAGCGCCAGAATGAAAAGTGCTATCGTGGAGCGGATCCCGCTGCATTCTCTTGCCACTTCGATGTTAACGCGAGCGAGGTGGAAGACCAGCCCCTCTCTCAGCACGGGGACTCCGGTCAAGTTGAAGAGAACTTCAGTGATTTCTGCGGAACCAACCTGCAACAAGGTGATGATACGTTCCAATAAGAAATTTGGCAGGGGAACAGTGAGAAAAAGAAAGAGAAGAGAAAAGTAAGCTGATTTTACGGCAGCCATCCCGAAGGAAAAAGCAAATCCTGCTATCCAAAACAAAATGACCGCAAGGACATTGCCTGTAAGCCGGAGATTGGGAGTCATTATGCCTCCAGCCAAACGCACACTGAGTACGATGATGACAGACAAGAAAAGGAAAATGGCGCCGCCCGCTTGGAAGGAAAGAGTGCTGAAGATAGTGCGGCGTTCGATGAATAGCAGGCCAGCCGTGAGAAAGGGAATCAGTATGAGGTGGGAGGCATTGTCATTCGTGAGCGATAAGCGAACGAGGGCAATCAGAGGTTTTGCAAAAAGGAGCGAACTGACCACCATCCAAACACTAAACAGCAGCCAGCGCTTTAAAACATTGTTCCGCGTGTCATCCAATGCGCTTAACTCCGTTACCTTTGCAAATGCTTCAAATTTATTTCATGCAAAGGCAGGAGACATCGCGTCGAGTTCAATGTGTCTCGCGATGGCAGGCTGGCTCCCATTGGTTCGCTCCCTTGCTTACTTGCTGAATGTCTCTGCCCGCCGCGTGTAGTGCCGCTCATAGTAATTCCGATATTCGCCCGTTCGTGCGTGCTCGAGCCACT
>QHZC01000132.1:6245-7919 GCA_003224515.1 Acidobacteriota bacterium | reverse complement strand
ACGTTGTAGATGGAACCCGACTTGGCCTTTTCGAGAGCCAGCGCGATGGCGCGACAATAGTCTTCCACGAAGAGCCAGTCGCGTTCCTGCAGCCCATCGCCATAGATAGGTAGCGGTTTGTCTTCCCGCGCATTCGCGATCATTAACGGAACAAGTTTTTCGGGAAACTGAAAGGGGCCATAGTTGTTGGTGCAACGCAAAATGATGGCCGAGATGCCGAAGGTGTTCGCATAAGCGGAAACAAGATGATCCGCCGAAGCCTTGCTTGCGGCGTAGGGGCTGCGGGGATCAAGCGTTGCCTCTTCATTGAAACTAACGCCGGGAGGCGCGCTTCCGTACACTTCGTCCGTGCTTATGTGCACAAATCGTGGGAGATGGAATTTCCGCGCGGCCTCAAGCAAGCAATGAGTCCCCAGGACGTTTGTTCGCAGAAAGGGAGATGCATCTTCAATGCTACGATCCACGTGTGTTTCCGCTGCGAAATTCACTAAGGCATCTATGCCCTTCGCAAAGACGTCATTCACGACTCGTGAGTCAGCGATGTCGCCACAAACGAGCGAATACCGATGATCGCTGGCAAAGTCCGCAAGACTCTCCGGATTGCCGGCATACGTCAGCTTGTCGAAATTCACAATCTCCACTTCACGCCGGGACGTAAGCAGGTACCGAATAAAATTCGACCCGATAAAGCCTGCACCACCGGTTACGAGAATCTTCACGCTGGCTCTCCTATTTGTTCTAACCTGTCGGTCATGACTATAATCGATGCTCCGTTCTATTCGCCGTCTCGCCCATGTCGCGGCGGAGCACCACGACCAGGAATTTTGTTTGCTCCGGATTCCGCGACCATGTTCGTGGCACGAAGTAACGAATCAAACGTGCCGGCATCCGTCCACCAGCCTTCCAGGTCGATGTACGTAAGGGTACCCTCCCGAAGATACATATTGTTTACGTCGGTGATCTCCAGTTCATTACGCCAGCTTGGCTTGGTTTTTCCTATCTTTTCGAACACGCTTTGATCGTAAAAGTAGATGCCGGTTACGGCATACTTTGATTTCGGCGATTTGGATTTTTCTTCGATTCCCAGGATCCGGCCATTGGAGATTTCTGGACAACCGAAACGCTCTGGATCTGGAACTTCCTTCAGCAGAATGTGTGCGCCCTTTGGCTGCTTTTCGAAGGCACGCTTAGCCTCGATGATGTTGTTTTCGATGAGATTGTCTCCAAGGACAACGCAGATTTTTTCGCCCTCAACAAACGGCTCAGCAAGCCGAAGGGCATCGGCTATCCCGCCTTCGCCTTCCTGATACGTGTAATGAATGCGGTGGAGATCGAAATCCTTCCCGTTCGAAAGGAGACGCAAGAAGTCGCCTGAATTCTGGCCCCCCGTCACCACGATAATGTCCTTTATGCCCGCATCCACGAGGGTCTGGATGGGGTAAAAAATCATCGGCCGGTCATAGACCGGCAAGAGATGTTTGTTTGTAACGCGTGTGAGCGGAAAAAGTCGCGAGCCCTTTCCGCCAGCAAGAACGACACCCTTCATGGGCACGGATTCTCACTTCGGATGAAAAAACTGTAATGATCTTTAGTGTGAACAGCCACGGATAGAAATGTCTGCAATAGTCATAGCGCCCCGTACCGTATCTTTTCAAGATCGAATGCCTGGTAAAC
>QHZC01000132.1:5553-6232 GCA_003224515.1 Acidobacteriota bacterium | reverse complement strand
ATTTGCAATCTCTACGATCGCAATCCCTCGGCCAAGCTATCAACGAGATCAAGATACTCGTGTTGTTTTGCACTCCAGTCCATGGTCTCGACGAATCGATCTGCATTTGCGACTTGCTGCTGCCGCAATTTGGGATTCTCGATCATCTCGAGCATGCCACGCGCCAAATCATGTTCATCGCCACTACGGAAAAACCTAACAATCGAATTATTGAAATAGAGTTTATCGATCATAGTATCGGAAACAATGACGGGCACGCCCATGGCCATGAATTCGAGGATCTTTGTGCTAAACGCCTCATTCCCGAAGTTATCTTTGCGCTTGGGAACGATGCCCAGGGAGGCCGTTTCCATGACGCGAGCAATCTCTTGTATAGGAGAGAGAGGCAGCATCAGCACTTGACTCTCGACCCCAAGTTGCCGGACGAGATTCACTAATTCTTCCTTCGACGGGCCATCACCGTAGATCCGAAACTCAGCTTGGGGAACCTTCCGACTGATCTTGGCAAAGGCACGGATCGCAATATCGAGTCCCTGATGCTGGTTGAGGGTGCCGGGGTAAAGCATGAGGAATTTCGCGCTCGGTGGGTGCGAGTTGCCAGTCCGCGTAAATATGGTGCGATCCGGAGAATTGAGCACGACCGTGCATTTGTTGGGCGGTAGGCCGCGGGAGATCAGTC
>QHZC01000132.1:0-5434 GCA_003224515.1 Acidobacteriota bacterium | reverse complement strand
AGTCTCGGACCTAGCGCACTGAAAACCATAAAGTCTGGAACGGAATGAACGTGCAACAAGTCGTAATGGTTCTTGAAGTCGTGCCTCGTCACCTGAGCCGTAGCCCGCAGAAGAAACTGACAAATTCGCCGAGCGTAGGAGAGCCGATGCTTCTCATTCAGGAGGCGGCCCTGCAATCGATGCACATGAACGCCATCGATCTCTTCTTCAGCGGGCTTTCCTTCGCGTCGCAGAGCAAAAACGTCCACGTGGTCGCCGCGCCTGGCAAGAGTAGAGGCATAGCGCAGAACGCGATTGTCCAATTCATAGAAGGAGTATGAAACCATCGCAATCCGCAGGGGGCGACGTGGAGAAGGCTTTTGCGAGACCTTTTGTGTTTCTCGGTCGGCTCGCGCCAAAACGGCGGTAGCGGCACTCGAGGTATTCAGCACCTGTGGAACAGGAGGGGCCTCCGGGGAATGAGCGGGAATCTCCTGGAGTGACTGGATCGCAAGTCGACGACCTGAGCCAGCGAGGGCCGCTGAGACAACCCGCTCATGGCCCTGGGGTTCTTCAAAAGAGTATACGAGCGAATCTCCCTCCAAGCAGGCGTAGGCCACGCGCGCACGCTGACTCCCTTCTCCCGTTATGCGCCAGCCATGGGAACTCGGAACAAGCTTCATCTCACTACGCTGCCGCCACCAAGCGTTGATTTGTGATGGCAAAGCCACCCAGATGTTGCGAGCAGTGCATTGTTCACGAAGATGACCGAGCAGTTTACGGTAGACTTGTTGGTGGAGTGTTTCAGTCAAGTAATCCGGATGGATAATGAGGCTGATGAGTCCATGACCATCCACTATCATCTGAATCTGTTGTTTCCACAGGTCGATTGAATGTGCGTGGAGAATGTGAAAAAGGGAATAATCCTGGGTAGCAGTAACCGGGATCTCCAGAATTTTATCGACAAAATACGGCATAACTGTGCAGCAACCGCCGCCCTGTGGGTCCAAGTGGGCCACATTTGGTACTGACATGTCATGGGAGAACTGATAGTCTCCGTACCAAAGTAAGTTTCGGTAGAGTGCTCCTGAACGAAAGCCCTCCGTTCCGTACTTCTCACAGTAGTTGTTAATAAGTTGGGCGCGGCGGCGAAATTCGGATCGCTCTTCGAAGAGATTGCCATCATGGTTTAAGTCGTGAAGGCAGATTTCGAACCCTCTTGACCGGATACTTTGAAGAAATTCCTCTTCGACAGGATAGCGCCTTTCTGGAACGATCTGGAAAGAGGATTTGAAGCCATATTCCTCGTCGATGTCCATGAGCGAAGAACAAAACGTCTTACCGACAGCGTCCTCGACGTCATGAGTGAGAATACAGGCCGCCTGCTTTTCCTCGGGCCAGCCATAAGGTTCTCAAATAACCGGTCGACCGTGCGGTCCACGGGCCAATGAGGGAAAGACCTCTTGGTTGCCCCTCGCAAGCGAATTCTTTGCAAAATGCTGCGTACAGGCACGGGCAGCAGCGGTCGTGCCCAATAATAGAGATCTCTGAGGAGAGGGTGAAGGCCTAGTTTCGTATAGTCGTTGTGTATTTGCCCGGTATACAGTTCCCAACGCAGATTTTTGGCGACCTGGTCCACATCGAAGGGAAGCCTGACCTCACCATCGCGTGCGTCGGAGCCAGGCAGGGCATCGCCGAGTTGACCACTGTGATCGCGGGTGATCCCCGCGCCACAGGTTTGTCCAAAGCATGTGACATCTTCTCCAAACCGGAAGAATGCCTGCGCTTCAGACAGTTTACCTGTCAACCGAAAAGTGACCACTGAATCGGGGCAACGGAAGTGTTCGTGAAAGGCAGATGTCATCTTAATTTGTCGAGTTCCAGTCCCTGAACGAGTTGCAACAGTAGCGCCATTAAACTGGACTCGCCGGAGGGAAGAAGGTCTCCCCGGACGCCGGATAAAGTAAGTTCTCCACGACGGCCAGCATGCGATCCGAGCAGCGATCCGAGAAATACACAGAGGAGTGCTTCCGATCCGAACTCGACAATACAGCTTGCCGAGAGGGAATATCTCGCCTGGCCTACCCGCGCACACTGAGCCCTACCGCACCCAGATTTCGAACGGCCCTGGTCGGTTTCCAGGACGCCTCGTTGTTGTAATCAATTATCTGGTGGCGATCAAGTATCTGAATTAGGTCATGGCAAGAGGCCGTAGACGTCCAATTCGGTTTGTGTCCCAACGTAGACCTTCCCGTTGGCGACGGTCGGGACGGCGAATTTCACCCAACGGCCGCCGCCATCGCGATTATTCGCCGCCTGGGTGCTGTCGTAAAGCTTGTTAGCCACGTTGGTGGCGTCAAAGGCAAACAAGACCATCGATTGGGACGCCGATTGATAAGCTGACCAGACAATGCCAGCCGTGGCGCCGTTCGACGAAATGGAGGGAGTGGAGCCAAATCCGGTCGAGGAAGTAATCGACGTAGTGACAGGACTCGCACTCAAGAGACCGCTGGTGAGCGAAAACTGCTTGAGCACATCCGACTGGCCCCAGAAATAGACGGTGTTGTTCCAGTAGGCCGGCATGCTCCACATTCCGCCCACCGCTCTTGGCAGTTCCTGAACGATTTGCGGGTCGGAGGTGCAGCTCAATGAACAGTAGTGCAGGTTATTGACGGTCATTTGATCCCGGTCCACGACGTAGATGGTGCCACCTTTTCCCGCTTCCACCAGCTCATGTGGGTGGGTGCCCGTCTGATCGGGTAACAACAGGACCCCGCCGGATCCAAGATCGGTGTCGGCGTTGTTCAGGGCCGCCTGGTCGTAGACGGTAAAGTAGTCCAGGAGCGAGAGCTGTCCTGGGACTAAGGCGAGCTTCAGTATACTGTCGCCCAAATCGGTCGCAGGGATGTTGACGGTATCGAAGTCACCATTTCCCGTGGGCGCGAAGATATTTCCAGATGCGTCAGCGGCAAGGCCAGCCCCGCTCATCCAAACGCCGCTCTCATAGCCATTGGGCGAGGTGATAAGCGCAGCCTTCTGCGTAAAGGTCGCCGCATCGTAGGCAAAAATCCAGCCATGATACGGCTGCCAGTCGCAATGGGATGCAAAGGCTACGTAGACGACGCCATTCAAGAGTAGGAGTCCCGGCCGGGCGTGCTCATGCAATGGGTTGAATGTGATAACGCCGCCGAAAGCGTCTGCCGCCGTTCCGCGGGCCGAACCGGTGATTACCACGGGCCCAGATGCTCTTTCTGCGCCGGTAGTGATGTCAATGGCGTGCAATCGGTGCACAAAGACTCCATTCTCCTTAGACTTGGCTTCGACATACATCGTTCCGCTAGCCGGATCGATCACAGGTGTGCTGGTAATGCCAACCTGAGGCGCAAGGTCGCTGCAACCAAGATCGGTGCTGCTATTGACCGTTGTAGCTCCTACAGCAGCTCCGTGTACCGTATCTATGAGGCTGGCCTTCCAAAGAGGCGACGCGTTCGCGCCGGTCTTGTCATCAGCATCGAAGGCGTAGACGCTGTCGGCCTCCGTCGCCACATACACGACGTTGTGCGTACCCAAGCCAGGAATCACCACGTTTGGCACGTAGAGCGGCTGGGCATAGGCGTGACCGTCCAGAGGCTGTGCAAACTTCTTTCCGAAATGCGTTGCGTTCACATTGGCCGGGGTCAGGACAATTTCAGCGGTATTCTGCCCTGTCCGTGCATTGTCATTATGCTGTGTCAGAACACCTGGGAAAATCGGCGTCGAGCTCACCGTAAGTGTCGCAATGGCGCTGGTCGCGGTTCCCGCGGTATTCGTCACTATAACTTGGAAGGTAGATCCGCTGTCACTTAGTGCTGCGGCCGGGGTGGTGTAACTCGCGGCGTTCGCTCCTGCGATATTCAATCCGTTCTCCTGCCACTGATAGGCGAGGGGCGCCAGCCCGCTGGCAACTACCGAGAACGTTGCCATCTGTCCCGCGACTACCGTCTGATTCCTCGGCTGGGCCAGGATTGTCGGCGCGGCGGGAACCCCTGTTCCCGTCAGAGCGACCGTCTGGGGGTTTGCCAGTCCATTGTCTGAAATAGTAAGCGTGCCAGTCCGGGTCCCAGTCGTTGTGGGAGTAAAGGCCATATTGATGGTGCAGCTCGAACCCACGGCCAGCGAAGTGCCATTGCAATTATCGCTTTCCGCAAAGTCACCGGTAGCCGTAATGCCGCTAAAGGTCACCGCGGATGTGCCTACGCTCGTTAAAGTAATCGTCTGGGTAGCACTTGTTGTTGCTATGACCTGAGGTGCATACGTTAGACCTGAGGCGGACAAATTTACCGCCGGCCCGATTGGGCCGAAGACCTGGAACTCCGCCATCCCGATGCTGTTCCCGACCGCCTGCGTGATGTTGAACTGCACCCAAGTGACTGTCTTCGGAACAAACGTCACGGGATAGCCTTGCCCGTCATTGGAAAGAGCGCCGATGTTGATTGTGCTGCCGTCGCTGAACTTCAAATTGCCGGCCAGAATGTTGTCTGTCAGGTTCACTCGATCGTAGAGAATCACCTGTGAAATCTGCACCGGACTGCTCCAAGTCAGCTGGATCCATCCGGTCAATTGTCCATTAGTAGCCCACTCATTGGTGGGATTGGCCGGATAGCCGGCGATCACGCCGTCAACCGCCTTGGTACCTTGTTGCCCCGTGCCCGTACTTTGAGAGGAAACGGCCACAGTTGCATTGGGAGCGAGATTTGGGACAGGACCCACGAGATTGACAACATGAGGGCTGCCCTTTGCGTCGTCGTTAATAGTAATCGTCCCCGTTTGTACAGCAGTCCCTGAGGGTGAGAATCCGATGCTGATCGTGCAAAACGATCCTGCTCCCAAACTGTTCCCACAACTATCGGTGTCCGTGAAGTTACCACTTGCAGTAATTTCAATAATAGATAATATACCTGTGCCTGTATTACTCAGGGATACTAACTGGGTTTTTACCGTGCTCAGGCTGTTTGGCATGGCAAAGACCACGTTATTGGCAGACAGGCTAACTGCCGGCGATCCCGCGGCGAGACCTGTTCCCGCCAGCGCGATGGTCTGGGGACTTCCCGTTGCATCATCCGTGATCGTTACCGCGCCCGTCCGCGTTCCCGGGATCGTCGGAGTAAACATGACATCGATTGTACAGGTCGAGCCTACCTGGAGAGTGATGCCACTACTCACTCCGCAGGTATTCGTCTGGGTATAATCGCCAGTCATTGCAATCGTGCTGATGACAAGTGCGGTTGAGCCGTTGCTCGTAACGGTGATCGTCTGCGCAGCACTCGTTGTTGCGATCACTTGGCCCGCGAAAGTGAGACTCGTGCTGGAAAGGGAAATTCCAGGCGATGCTGGATTGACACTGAGCGTAGCCGGGTTGCTGGTGACAGTTCCCGCCGTATTGGTAACCACCACTTGGAAAGTGGATCCACTGTCG
>QHZC01000131.1 GCA_003224515.1 Acidobacteriota bacterium | reverse complement strand
TGGGCTTGCTGGATTGCCGGATCGGATACGAGCAGCACTCCTTGCACGTGGCTCTGGGCAATGGGGAACATCAGTTCACCGACGCGCTTCGGCGCCAGCGAGTCGGCGGCAATCCCTCCCGCAGGGCTGTCCACGGGGCGGCCCGCCTCCAGAGCCTTGGTCAGTGTCGGAGCACCTTCTGGTTCCACACCGATGATCTTGACGCGGCTGGAGTACCAGGCCGCAACGCCTCCGATCAAACCGCCCCCGCCAACAGCGACGAGCAAAGTATCGAGATTCGCAGCCTGCTCTTCAAACTCCAGACCAACCGTGCCCTGGCCGAGCAGCGTTTCGATTTGATCGTAAGCATGGATCCGGAGAGCGCCGGACTCCGCGGCCCAGGCTTCGCTCGCGGCCAGGGCATTGGCGTAGCGTTCTCCGGTCAGGACGAGATCTGCGCCGTAGCCGCGAATGCGCTCTATCTTTTCAGTTGAGCAGACCGTGGGCACAAAAATTCTCGCCCGCTTTCCTAGCTTCATGGCGGCAAACGCCACAGCGGCGCCGTGATTGCCTCCCGAGGCGGCAGCAACGCCCGCCGCCGGAATCGTGCGCATCAGCAAATTGCTGAAAGCACCGCGCGCCTTGAACGAGCCGGAATGCTGGAGCAATTCCAGTTTGAAGATCAGGTTGATAGAATCCAGTGCGAAGTCAGAGCCGTCGACTTCAACGACCGGCGTGCGGCGGATGTACGGCCGGATGAGTCGGTATGTGGCGGCGATGCGCTCTCGATTGATTTGCATAGTGGACATCGTGGCGCCTTCGGACCACAGAGAACCGCGGAGTTCCCTTCTTGTTTCCTGGGAAAGTGGGGTTCCCGTTTTTCCTTCGCATTTCGCGTGCTATTATACTTAGGGAGTTGGCTAACTGTCTATATGAAAACGCAGATGGCCCTGCGCGCCCTGGCGAACGACCGCCGGCTGCAAATCCTGGAATGGCTGAAGCAGCCGCGGAAGCACTTCCGGCCGCAGGTGGATGGGGATTTGGTGGAGGATGGCGTCTGCGGCGTGCTGATCGCAGAGAAGCTCGGCGTGAGCCAACCCACGGCCAGCGAGCACCTGAAGATCCTCCTGCAGGCCGGACTGATCGAAGCCAAGCGCATCAAACAATGGACGTTTTACAAGCGCGACGAAACGAGAATAAAGAAAGTGAAGCAAACCATCGTTCGGTGCGTCTAGCAGCGGAAGTACTTCCGTACCAGCAAAGGGTGCTCCGGTGGGAGCGGGAAGTACTGGAAAAAATGAACCCAGCGTGCTATCGACGGACAATTCGGCAGATAACAAACTACCGAAGTAGTCGGAAGTTGTTTTGGCCTTCTGGAGTAATACGACGGTAGTGACCTGTCTGCTCCTGTGCGTCGTCCTGCTGCTCACGAGCGCAGCAGAACGGCCAGAAAAACCAAACTGACTTCGGATTACTGCACCCTCCATCCCCTCGCCCGAGCGGCCGGTCCCCCCACCGGCCGCTCATTTTTTTGGCGCACAGTCCCAACAGTTGACCGTTCTTAGGGTAGGCCAATCAAGGCCCGTGGGCTGAATAGAGGGCTAGAAATGAAAAAGGGGGCTGGTGCAAGCCCCCTTTTCGTAATTGACGCCCCAAAACCGGTAACCGAGTCGAGGGTCGGTTCCGGCCACCCCGGGAAGCCAATCTTTTAAGTTACTGATCAAAGAGCAAACCGCATGCCAGCGGTGACTGTTTCACCGGAAACTACCGACTTGATTGAAAGCACGGCGCTTAGGTTGAGGAGCGACCGGAAAACCGCGAGGTTACATTCGCCCAGGTCTACAGAATCCCACAGAATGGCAGCTGGACTCTCCATTCTTTGGGAGCGTTGTTCTCTGATCGCCGCCATTGGTGACCACGAGGTGAAGAACCGAAGCCCAAGCGAGTTAGGAATATCGTTATTGTGAATTTCTGCCGGAACTCACCATTGTAAATCGACGTACGCGTTTGCGTGGAATAAAAGGATCGCGGACTGTGCCTCAAGCATGCAGCCGCTGGCTCCTTGACTGAGCTTGATGTCATGAGGAGCGGCCAAAAGTTCTCGGTTGAGGCTAGATCGCTGAAAGCCGTAGCTGAAATGGTCATGAATTTTTGCGGGATTCGGCTTCCCCGAAAGCCCACTGGGATCGCCGGCGCCAGAAGAACCTTGCCGGAAAATAGAGCAAGACCGCCCACAGAGCAAGCCGTGGACCTCGGCCAGCGAAAAACAGCAGGATGGTTGAGATGCTCTCGAAGGCCTCGGACAAACCGCTGACCGCGGCATCTCGGAGTTTCGCTCCGATCGTTACGGCAGGTGGGGTGCGTTCTTCCCGCAGAGAGAAAAAGACGTTTGCGAAAGAGACGTGGTTCCCAGAAGCATAACGCTCCGCTTCCATTCGCTCGATTTCACTGCGAAGCAGGGAGACCTGGCGTGCGAGCGTCCCAGGATCGCTGGCTTTGTCGGTCCGACTCTGGAGCAGTTGCAAAAGACGCCGCTCCTCGTTTTGCGCGTTCACCAGGCGAGCCTCGAGTTCGTTGTGCTGCTGGGTAATTTCGTCGGCGGCCTCTTCTTCGTGTTCAACGAGGCCGACGGCCTTTAACTCCGTGAGAGCGGATCGATATTCCGACGTAGGGACGCGCAGCGTTGCGGAGAGGACGCTCCCCGACGGCTGGCCGACCATGCGAAGCTTGGCCACATAGCCGCGATGGCGATCGAGAATCTCTTCCAAGTTGGAACGCGAATGGGCGAATTCCTTTGTAACCACGGAAAGCTCCGCGGAATAGGCGATCCGCGGCTCCCGGAGCAAACCCGCGGTGTCGCCCGGTCCCGCCTTATAGAGTTCGGAGAGCGGTGCCGGCGTAGTCGGGATCCTTACCTCACCGCCCATTGTTCGAATGCCTTCTGGCGGCAGAATTTCGCTATGCAAGCTCCCGTGTTCCGATGCTGTGGGAAACGGGTGATGTGCGGGCGGTACGTCCCGATGCGATGAGAAGAAAAAAAGTAGAAAGCATCCGGCCAAAAGGCAACCGGTTAACAACAAGCGGCGCCAAGCAGGGAAAATTTCACGGCAACGAACGCCGATGGATCGCAGACGGTCTTCCATTGAACTGCCTCCAGATACGTCATGGGTTAGAACGGGTTGGCCGCGAATTCTTGCACGGGAACCCGCATGAGATTTCACCAAGTGTAGTGTCGTACGGTGCAAAAAAGTGCCAAGGGAAACCGCTGAGGAATTTCGCGAGGAGCTATCGTTTCGCCGGTTCTTTGCCGTACTGCGCGATCCAGGCAGGCGGCTCGGATTCCAGGCTTCCATCCACCTTAATATCGAGCTCCTTTGCCCAGCGATAGCCCCACATGAGTCCGAATTTCGTTACGAAGGTGTCCGGGACACGATAGGCAGGATCGGATTGCGCGGCCTCCAAGGAGACGAACCGATATTGCTTCTTCTCAAAAATAACAAGAATCTTGTCAATCACATCCGCGTTCAACCGGTTTGCATGGAGCAGCATCACTTGCGGGATCTCCCGGCCGAATATCTTCTGATGAAGAGATGCATAGTATTCGATTTCGACGGCGGTGTAGGCGAGGTACGCAGCGCGAAGTTTGAATGCCGCGGAGTCGTCCTTCTTTGCGAGCATTTGAATGTACGTGGCATTGAATAAGTAATCTTCGCTGTCGATCGTGCAAGCGGCAACTTCGTAGCCGCGCTGTTTCAGAAAAGCAGCTGCGAAATCGTGTTTTTCCTTTGTGTCGCCGGTGTGATTGAAGGGAAAACGCAGGAAACGCGGAGTCTTGCCCACTTCAGCGAGGATTGAGAGAATGGAGTCTTCACCGGTCACCACCTCCTGCTTGAACTGTTCGAGCGTAATGTTGTTCAGGTCCGCGTGGGAAAATGTGTGATTCCCTAAGTCAAAGCCTTCCCGCACCCATTGCTCCAAAATCCGTTTGCCGTTATCGCTTCCCAATTCTTCAACGGTCTTCTCGTTTACAAATCCGATGGCGGAGGCGTGATGTTTCTTTAGGGCGTCCAATAGGGCGCGATTGACCGATTGAGCTTCGGCGGGGAGCTTTTGGGTTTCGGCTGGACCTTTTGTGGCCGCTACGGGGAGATCATCAAAAGTCAGAGCCACGGTCCGCGTTTTTGCCGCAGCAGCAAGACAGCTCATGAGCGCCATGGGCGTCAGGATGGCGACGCAGAGATGCTTGAGGATGTTCATAAGTTTTGCCGCAAGCTGCTCAGGCGCCGATGGAAGAATTTGGCGAGAGACTGGCTGAAGCGCTGGACGTCGGCTTCGTGTTCAGCTTCGACCATGACGCGGGCGAGTTGCTCGGTGCCGGAGTAGCGCAGGACCACGCGGCCATTGTCACCGAGCGCGGATTGGGCTTCGGCTAAGGCGCGGGAGACTTCCGGAAGGGTCTCGAGGGGCGGTTTCGAACGTACCTTTACGTTGACGATCAGTTGCGGATAATCCTTCAGGCCTTCCACCAGAGATTCGATCTTGCCGTTCATAGAGACTAGTGAGGCAATCTTTGCCGCCGTGAGCAGGCCGTCACCGGCGGGGCTGTCGTCGAGAAAAATGATGTGACCGGACTGCTCGCCTCCCAGCACGTTGCCGCTGCGGAGCATTTCTTCGAGGACATAGCGATCGCCGACGGCGGCGCGGGCGAGCGCAATATTTTCGCCGGCAAGGACGCGCTCGAGACCCAGGTTGGACATGGAGGTCGCGACGACGCGGTCACCTTTGAGCTTATTCTGAGACTTGAGGAAACGCGCTGCGGCAAGAAGCACGCCGTCGCCATTCACAATTTTTCCGGTTTCGCAAACGAAGAGAGCGCGGTCGGCGTCACCGTCGAAAGCCACACCGAGACGCGCTTTCTCGGCGACGACGCGTTTCTGCAGGCCCTCCAGGTGCAGTGAACCGCAGCCAGCGTTGATGTTCCGGCCGTCCGGCGAAACGCCCATAGCAATAACTTCGGCTCCGAGCGAGCGAAACAGCTCCGGGCCGAGCTTGCAGGCAGCGCCATTGGCGCAATCCAGGACGATTCGGAAACCGCTGAGCTTCGCGCCGGGAATGAACCTGTTTCGGAGAAAGGCGAGATATTCCGCGTCAAGAGAATCATCGGCGATGAGCGGCGGCAGATTCTTTGGCGCGGGTTCGCCCCGGTGCTTGCAGATGCCCGCTTCCAGCTGTTCTTCGACGCCGTCGGGGAATTTCATACCGGCGTGCGAAAACAACTTCACACCGTTGTCTTGAAAGGGATTGTGCGAGGCGGAAATGACCACGCCGGCTTGAAAATCATTCTGCCGCACCAGACAAGCCACGCCGGGAGTGGTGATCACCCCAGCGAAAGCCACCGCCGCACCAGCTTGCGCGAGACCCGCCGCAAGTAAGGAGGCCATGTGCGGACCGGATTCGCGAGTGTCCATGCCGATGAGCGCATGAGCTGCGCCATGTTCGCGTTTGAGATACTCGCCAAGAGAGCGTCCCGTAGCGTAGAGCGTGGCGTCGTCCAGCGGCGGCGCGCCCGGTACGCCGCGAATCCCGTCGGTTCCAAAAAACTCTTTGGCCATTCGCAGAAGCCTGTCTCTCCCGAGCGTGACCCAAGCCCGGTGGGGCCATCCTCGGTGTGGAGGACCTCAGCAAAGCTTAACACACGAAAAACAGGGACTTTACTACGCGGCCCCCCGCATGTCTTTTGCATAACCGGGACAACTGAAACCCCGGCGAAACAAATCGCTGGCCTTGCTGCTTTGAAACAGCGGCGCGCAACGCCGTAAACGGTTTGCGGGAGTGTGCTAACGTGGAGCCCCGGAGCCGCTCGTGTCCGCCACGCAAACGCCACCATCGATCGTTCGCTTCACCAGTTCAAACTTCAGCATGCGAGTGATCGCGGCCGCCATCATTCTGTTGTTCTTCTATTACGCCGCAGGCGTGGTGATCACGCTGTTGCTCTCGATTCTGCTGGCCTACTTTCTGGATCCCGCGGTGGAATTCCTGGAAAGAATGGGGCTGCCCCGAACGCCGGGCGCGATGGTTATGGTGCTGATTTTGATCGCCGTGCTGGCTGCGGTGGGCTACGGACTATGGACGCGTACCGCGGATTTCGCCGAGAATTGGCCAAAATACAGCAGCGTTCTCGAGCAGGTTGCCGGCGCCGTGGAAGGCAAAATCAGGGGAATCGAGGGGCAGGTTTCGCAGATTGCGCCGGGGCAAGGCGCGGCGTCGGCAACCACGGTGCGGGCAGAACCCAGCGTCGTTCGCACGCTGATCTTCCGCGGCATTGGCTCCCTGTACGCGCTATTCCTGGAAATTACGTTCATGCCCTTTCTGGTTTTCTTTATGCTTGCGGAGAAGCGCGAGCTTTGGCACGGGACCTTGCAACTCTTTCCCGCCTCGCGTCGCACGCAAGTGAAAGAAACCCTGGAGGACTTGCGCGATGTCCTGCGCGATTACCTCGCGGGAATGACCATCGTGGCGCTGATCGTAATCGCGGCGAGCAGCCTGTTTTTCTGGATCATCGGAATGGAGTATCCGATTCTCACGGGTATCGCGTCAGGAATTCTGAACATGGTGCCGTACATCGGGGCAGTGATGGCATGGCTGCCGGCCTTTATCATTGCGCTGGCGAAGTGGAGAACGCTCGGCCAGTTTTTTCTGATTGCCGCGACGCTGACTACCATCCACGTTTTGGCTATCAATCTGGTGGCGCCACAACTGGTGGGCCGCCGCGTGCGGTTGAATGCCGTGGCGATTACCATTGCCTTGCTCTTCTGGGGCTGGGTATGGGGAGGCATGGGATTGGTTCTGGCCATTCCCATTACCGCGGCGCTGCGCGTGATCTGCGATCACACCGAATCGTGGAAACCGATAGGGCGCTGGCTCAGCGCCTGAAACCGCGGCGTGAGCAGTCGACGGCTTATCGGTTCGGCGCTCTGCCCCGATGTAGCCGCGGGGTAAGCTCAGTCAAGGCCAAATCAATGAATCTTAAAATCATGCTTCTTCGAGGCGCTCTCGCGCTCCTGACAGTAATCGCTCCACCCGCCAAGGCATGGGGTTGCAAAGGTCACGAGACCGTAGCCTTGATCGCAGAGAAGCACCTGACGCCGGAAGCGCGGCAACTGGTTGGAGAAGCTTCTTGGCGACAACCCCATCGATCCGAAGCTGAAACGCTGGTGCGGGAATGCCACGGCGGATCTGATGGTGGATGCGTCTACATGGCCGGATGATGTGCGCAATGAGCGCAAGAACGGTCCTTGGCACTACATCGACATTCCGCGGGAGAAACATAAGGGGGATCTGGGCGGATACTGCGGTCGGCAGGGATGTGTGCCGCGCGCTATTGAAGAGCAGCGTGCCATCCTGAAAGACAAGTCCGCCGATCCCTTGAAACGCGCCGAAGCGATACGTTATCTCATCCACTTTGTGGGCGATATGCACCAGCCGCTGCACGCCATCACCAATGCCGACAACGGCGGAAACCGCGTGCCGGTGAAATATTTTCGCCACCAAGCGCTCCCCAACGCTCTCCATCCTGAGCGTGAAGATTATTCGCCCAATCTTCACGAGATCTGGGACACCGAGATTGTGGAACGCGACATGGAAATCTCGAGCCCGCTCAGGTACGCCGACGAACTGGACGAGAAGTTTCACAGGGAGAGCACCGCCTGGGAAGCTGCGGGCATCCAGGTGGATAACTGGGCCTGGGAGAGCCACGAGCGAGCGGAGACCGCGGTTTACGATGCCTTCCCGGAAAAAATCGGCATCGAACCGGAGATGAAATTGAAGAGCTGCGCCGAAAACAATCACATGGGAAAGCGAATGCTCGAAAAGCATCTAGCTGTCGGCGACACTTATCAAAGCAAAGCGGCCAAAGCCGCGGAAACAGGTCTTGCGGAAGCGGGCGTGCGTCTGGCGATGATTCTGAACGATGCGGCCAAGGGTGCGAACTAGGATGGTCCCGTCAAGGTTTAGGCGCCGGAGAGTCCCCAGGAAGGGCACGTCCGCCAAGTGATTTGATGTATCGCACCAGCTGCCAACGCTGGGGTTCCGGGAGCTTCGACCAAACCGGCATCTTCTTTCGAACCACTCCATTGGTCAACAACCAGAAAAGGGCTCCGGGCGTGGCGCTTTGGACTTCTGGAACGAGAAGACTCGGGGCCGACGGCGTCCGGATCGTTTTCGAGGGGATTTAGGCGGTTCCGCGCCTTTTCGGGTGCTTTTTGCAATTCCGCGTAGATCGCCGGATCGTATTTGGGCGCTGCCCCGACCGGTGGTTTGCCGGAACTCCGGCTTTGCGCGAGGACAACTGACACGGCAAGAAACGAACTGGAAACGGCGAGTGCCGCGGCAACGGCTCTCACTGGTGCCCTCCAAAGAACCGGGTGACCATCGAAGCGAACCCGGTTATTTCCCGCGAGACGCCCCACCGCATCAGGAAGCTATGACTGTTATCGTTCAGACCAAAGCCTGGCGAAATCCGCAAAGTCCAGCCGGAAGGTAAATTCCAAGCGAGAACTGGCGCCAGGTAATGGGAAGTATCGTGAAGGCCAAAATTGTGCCGGTCGCCGAGGACGCCATACATCTCGACTCCGCCAATGAAGTTTTGTGGACAGAAAGTGCAGCGCTTCGCGGAAGCCTTCAGAGCGAGCGGGCGGCTGGCGCCGAGGGCGTAGCCGAATTCCCAGGGAGAATTCGAAAGGTTCTTGGCAGCAAGGGTGTTTTCCGTGAGGTTCCAGCCCTTGAATGTGCTGGAGAGGATGAGCTTTAGCTCCACTTCATGGATGTGCTCCTTCTGAGCCTCGGCATTCGAAACCAGGAAGTCCGATTCCAGGTCGTGACCTTCGCCTTCTTTTAGAATCTTGTCCGCTCCGTTCTTGTTTTCATACTCGACATAGAGGACGGGATTGATGAAGTGTTCCCGCTGGAGCGGCCGGAAGCGATTCTCCCAACGGAAGCCCGTGAACACCGTGCTGTCGTTGAAAGTTGTCTGGCCGTCCAGGTAAAGCTCCGTGGTCCACCAAGCCGTAGCGCCGTATTCGAACTCCGTCCAGAAGGCGTGGAAGCTGTTGCCACCTCGCTGGCTGCCAAAGGTGGAGAAATATTCGATCTCCAGGTTGCCGGGCTCTTCGAGATAGTGGTCATAGGCGACAAAATAAGGGTTCTCCTGAGCTAGAGCAGGAGCTAGGTAGAAAACCAAGAGTAAGGAAAAGGAGAAAAAGCCAAGTAGCGTGCGCCGGTAGATTGAGGCCACGGAATCTCCTTGCAAATTAATTGCAACAACTAATTCAGACTAACTTAGTCGGATATCCATTGCAAACCATTGTCATCTGGAAGTTACCTTTCCTTTCCCGGCCCTATCGGCCGCTGGTGGGCATGATTCAGGGGAGACGACAAGTATAAGAGAACGGAGAATAGACGGACGATAGACGGACGATAGACGGACGGTTCGGAGCCGCTGGACGAACTCTTCAGGCAAAAGAGCGCGCGTTGACACAAACCAGGGAGAGCGCCATCCTTTGCGGGATTCTTTCTCTTACGGACGCTCCATGAGGAGGCCACCGTGGATTCCGCAAAGCTCGTGCTCGCGCTGCTCGATGAAGGCTATGAGAAAAAAACCTGGCATGGACCAAATCTCAAACAATCCCTCAAGGGAGTTACCGCCGAGCAAGCCACCTGGCGCCCGGGACCGGGGCGGCACAACATCTGGGAAGTGACGCTCCATGCGGCGTACTGGAAGTATGCCGTGCGGCGAAGGATAGAAGGCGGGAAGCGCGGCTCCTTCACGCTGAAGGGCAGCAATTTTTTTGCAAGGCCCGAAAAAGGCAAGCTGAGCGAAGCGGCCTGGAGCGCGGATAAGAAATTACTTGAGCGGGAACATCGGGCGCTGCATGGGGCGGCAGCCAAGTTATTGCCCACCGCGCGGGCTGCAAAAGCAATGCGTCAGCTCTACGGCGTGGCGTTTCACGACATCTATCATGCAGGGCAGATACGGCTTCTCCGCCGGCTGATGGAGCGCTGATCAGCGTGACAGCTTTCGCAGGAACTGGACAACCGAGGTCATGTCCTCGGCGTCCTGAAAAAGGCGAATTGCCGCGATCCCCGACGCGCCCGCGGCGAGACAAGCGGAGGCGTTCCCTAGCGTAATCCCACCGATGGCGAGCACGGGGATAGCGACCGCGCGGCAAACTTCGGCGAGCCGCTCAAGCCCTTGCGGAGCGCCAAATGCCGCTTTCGATGGCGTGGCGAAGATGGGGCCAAAAAAAAGATAATCGGCGCCGCCACTCGCGGCCGATCTTGCTGCTTCCAGAGAATGACAGGAAATGCCAATTAGGAAATCCAGGCTTTGGGCCTGGGCTTTCACAAGCCGCTTCGCTTCCGCCAGCGGAAGACTGTTCTCGCCGAGATGCACACCGCCGGCGCGCTCCGAGAGCGCGACGTCCTGGCGATCGTTCACCAGAATGCGTGTTGGAACAGCGTCGCTTGCCGGGGACCTTGCGGCCAGTTGCAAAGCCTTGCGCGTGAGCAAACCAGAGTCTCTTCCCGAAAGATCCTTCTCTCGAATCTGAAGCCAATCGACGCCGGCAGCCGTGGCGGTTCCGATTTTGCGCAACAGCGTTTGCTGTGCCCCTCCGGATTCGATTCCGGAGAGGCTGTGGCGGTCCGTCAGGTAGCAGAGCAGCAGGCCGGAAATTGCGCTATTGAGGCGGGACACGATCAGGCCCCGGGCGCGAACCGATCCAGCCGATTGCCAGAAGTATATCCAAAACTCCAACGCCGCTCACCGCGCCGCGAAAGGACGGATGAAGCACGATGCGCATGAGCGAAGGATAATGGCGGAGAAAAAAATTCTGTTCCCAATAGCCGGACCACGGCAGATAGAGGAGCATTGCACCCATCTCGAATGCTAGAACGACCAGAAGTGCGCGATAAAGCCGGTTCATGGCTGAGCGGAATCCCGTCCCGTCAGGAAAGGCTGTGGATCAACGGATGGGCTTCTGAAGGGCAGCGATGCGTTCGGCCACGTCGCGATAGTCGATGTTCATCGCGTAGACCTGGGAGAAACTCTTGAGCGCCGCTTCAGGCTCGCCCGCCGATTCCTGAGCTACACCCAAATCATACCGCAAGGCGAGCGTGCTTTCCGGATCATTGCCGGGAGTTTGCAAGGCGCGCTCATACCAGATCGCGGCGATGGCGGGCTGGCCCTTTTCCATGAAGGCCAGACCGAGAAGTGTACAGCACTGCATGGTGTAGCGGAAGGCGCGCCCGCTAGCGCTGGCTTTGGCAACTTTCTGGAATTCGCTGATGGCCTCTTCGAGAAGCCCCATTTCGCGAAACGCGATTCCCAGGTTGTAGTGCGTTTCGAGATCTTCGTCCTCCGCGCCCATCTCACCAAGTTCGGCGCGAAACTCGTCGAACACTTCCTTGAGCGGGCCAGACTCGCCAGACTGCGGGGGCGCTGCTTCCGGCTTCGCGACAGGTGCCGGCTGGGTATTGGGCATCGCTCCCGAAAATCCAGGTGCAAGCCCGCCGATGCCGAGCGCATCGATTTCGTTGGCAAGGTCCGCCAGGAATTGATCGGAAGCAAAACCGCTGCCCGCGGGTGGCGCGGCGTTTTGCGCGACCGTCGCCGGCTCGGAAGGGAAAATCGGCTTCTCGGGCGGCTTCTGGTCGTACGCTGGGACCAGAGGCTCGGCATCCAGTACCAGCTCATACTCCTGTTCCAGCTCAAATTCGGGCTCGCTCGTCCGGGGAACTTTCTCTGGAACTTCTGTCTCCGCGGCTATATCGGCTTCCGGCGCGAGGGGAATCGCGGGAGCCTCTCGAGTGATATCGAACGCCGCCATGGCCGGTACATCGTCCGGCGCGACCGTCCGAGGTTCCTCGGAAATCTGAAACTCTTCCACGGTCGCCGGCTCCTGCCGAGGCGTGGTTCCGGACGAGGGCTTGGCATGCCCTGGGGCGGGAGCCTCAACGGTGGCCTCGCTGCGGCGCGACTCTTTGAGAAGGCTTGCCCATTCGTCGGACAAATCGACTTCCTGCACCTCCGCCTGCGCGGGAGCGGCGTTCACTTCGACCGGCTCGGGACGCGCTTGTCGGACGGGTGAGGCCGGGGCGGGCTCTGCGGCAATCTCGGGTAGAGAAACATCCGCTGGCCCTGGTTCGGAGGCTTCTTTCGCCGCCAGTCGTGCCGCGGGCATAGCACTCACCAATTCTTCGTCCGTCAAGCCAGCAGCACGTTGGAAGCGGCGGCGCAATTCCCCGAATCGTTCGGAACTGCGCTTGTCGCCCGTTCCGCCGTGGAGCTGTTCCAACTGCGCGGCAAGTTCGGCGGTGCGCCGGTCGTCGCCCGCGCCAAGCACGAAGTCGAGCAGTTTTTCGAGTGTCGGTGTGTGGCGAGGTGCGCGGCGCAGGATGGCCTCAAGCAACCCAATTGCTTTCTGCGTCAGGCCGTAGCTGGCAAATAGGTCGACGTCGGTGAGCGACTGGGCAATAAATCTTTGCGTCTCTTCGTCGAGGACAGGCTCGCCGGACGCCATTGCCGGCTTGGCTTCCACTTCAGGAGCGGACCCTCCCGCATCGGAGCGCAGCCTGGGAGCGGGCGGTTTCGGAATTTGTACCTGCAAATTCTCCGCGGAAACCTCCTGCGCTTCTCCCGGCGCCAGGAGTCCCATCTTGCGGAGCACGCCGTTGAGTTTGCCTTTTGCTGAATCGCTGTCAGGCTCGCGATCGAGGAGCTGTTCGAAGGTTTTCTTCGCTCGTTCCCACTGCTGATGGGCAATCTGGGCGTCACCCAGATGCACCAGCGCATCGGGCAAACGGAAGGAGTCGCTGGTTCGGCCGTACAATTCCACGAGCCACTCCAACGGCTCGATACTGCCGGGCAAGCCGGCCGCAAGCTCGTTGAGTAATTTCCCGACAACCTCGTGCTCCCCGGCATCGATCATGGGCAGCCGAGACTTCTCCAGAATTTCCATGGCTTTTTCGCCATTCCCGGACTGTAACAGCGATTCGACGACCTTTTGCATCGGGCCAAAATTTTTCTCGTCTGCCTCAAATACGCGATGCGCAAGCGCCGAGGCCTGGTCCCAATCGGAATTCTTGAGATAAAGATCGAGAAGGACTTCGGTCTGCTCGCCGCCTTTTTCGAGATCGGCCGCCTGTTCAAGGAGCTGCGCAGCCTTGGCGAGATTGCCCTGTGAAGAATACGATCGCGCTTTGACGATAACGGCGGCCAGATTGCCGGGCTCGAGCTTCAGCGCCTTGTCCGCGAGCTTTTCACTTTCTCCATGGTCACCGCGCGCCAGGGCACGCTGCGAAGCGGAGACGTAAGCCTCGATGGCCTCCCGAGTCTGGCCCATAGCTTGGTACAAATCGGCCAGGCGGATCTGGATGCGGAGATTATCGGGTTCCGCCTGCAGAAGTTTCTTCAACAGGCCGACAGCTTCCGGCTGGCGATTGTTTTTCAGGTGAATCTCCGCCAGCTGGAGGAAAAGGGGCCGGGCCTCGCTCATCACCCCTTGCTGAACGTAGAGGTCGGCAAGCTTTTCGAGGGGGCGAATCTCTTCCGGAGCGAGCTTGGCGATGCGCTTGTAGACTGCGATTGCTTTTGTCAGGAAACCGTCGCCGACGAAGATCTGCGCAAGGCGTTCGAAGTAGTCGATGGCCTGAAAGGTTTCGCCCTGGCGGATATACAGCTCGCCGATGGTCATTAGCGTAACCTGATCGCGAGGCTCGTACTTCAGAATATTCTGGTATTCGGCTATGGCCTGGGCAACTTTGCCCTGGTTCAGCAGCTTTT
>QHZC01000122.1 GCA_003224515.1 Acidobacteriota bacterium | reverse complement strand
ACCGGGAACTTGCGCCTTGACCCCGGAGTGCGAATCAACTCGGCAGGAACGGCGGCCTTGAGTCACGCGCCGTCGGCAAGTATCTCACTTTTCCTGGCACCTGCCGTATGATGCTCGCATGCGGCTTTTGCTCGTCGAAGACGACGCGCGCATCGCGCGATTTGTGGCCAAGGGCCTCCGGGAACAGGCCTATGCAGTTGATATTGCCGCGACTGGGGAAGACGCGCTGTATCAAGCGGCAATCAATACTTACGACTTGGTGATTCTCGACGTCATGATTCCGAGCCGCAACGGTTTTGAAGTTTGCCGCGAGCTCCGAAAATCTGGCCAGCGCATGCCGATCCTCATGCTGACCGCACGCGACACACTGGAAGACCGTATCACTGGACTTGACCACGGCGCAGACGATTACCTGACGAAGCCTTTCGAATTTCGCGAGTTGCTCGCGCGCCTTCGTGCCTTGCTGCGCCGCTCTGGTGAGCTCCGCCCTGCGAAGATTACTGTAGCCGACCTCGTTCTGGATACGGCCGCACAAAGCGTTTCCCGCGGGGGGCGTGGCATATCGTTGACGGCGAAGGAATACGCGCTGGTTGAATTTCTTGCCCGCAATGCCGGCCGCGTCGTGGGGCGCGCGGAAATCGCGGAGCACGTGTGGGACGAGACGTTTGATCCCTTCTCGAATCTGATCGAGGTGTACGTGAATCGCGTGCGCCGGAAAATTGACGCCGATTCCAGCAAGCCCTTGCTCCATACTCGCCGTGGCGCCGGCTACTTCTTTGGCCCTTCGATCGATTCGGATGTTACTGACGCCGTGGACGAAAGTGTTTCACCAAGACCTCGCTCCAAGGCAACTTCTCCGGTCCGGAAGAGCCATGCTTGATTCGGTTCGCGTACGGCTCACGCTCTGGTACACAGCCGTGCTTGCAGTTGTGCTGGTTGCGCTGTCTCTAATCACCTATTTCATTTTTTGGCAGAGTACCGTTCAACGGACCGACGCGAACCTGGCGGAACTCTCCAACGCATTTCTCACCACGCTGGACGCGGAGATCAACGACCAGAGCGGCCCGGAGGCCTTCAAGCTGGCGGGCCAGGTGGCCGTCACGGAGCACCGTTTTCGTGATCACATATTCGCGATCTTTGACGCGAAAGGAAACCTCGTCATCAGCTCGCAAGACGTACCCTTGGCGGCTCCCGCAATTGATGCAGTGCCGCTTGGACTTTTGTTTCTCAACGCTTCTTCGCGCTCCGTGCGTTTTTTTGGCACGGTCCGGGGTAACAAAGCCGGCTACCGGGGGTTCGCGCGGCAGTTTTCGTCAGGCGGAAAAGCCGGCACGCTGGTGATCTTGCAATCGCTTCATGCACAGCAAGAGATGCTCGAAGAGGTCACCGCGACATTTGCATGGGTCATCCCGATTGCTATTGTACTTGCCGGCTTGGGTGGTTATTTTCTCGCGCGCAAGAGCCTCGCGCCTGTAGTGGCGATGAGCAGCCAAGCCGGGCGCATCGGCGCCTCCAATCTACACGAACGGCTGGCAGTACAGAATGATAAGGACGAACTGGGGCACCTGGCGCGGTCGTTCAACAGCTTGCTGGATCGTCTGAGCCAATCTTTCGAACGTCAGCAGCGCTTCATGGCTGATGCGTCGCACGAATTGCGGACCCCGGTTGCGATTTTGCGTGGCGAAGCGGAGGTTGCTCTTTCGCAGCAGGTGCGTTCGCTAGAGGACTACCGGGAATCGCTGGGAGTGCTTCACCAGGAGGCTGAGCGGCTAACGCATATCGTGGAAGATCTCTTCACGCTTACGCGAGCGGACGCCGGGCAGTATCCGCTCCAACCACGCAATTTTTATCTCGATGAACTCGTCGGCGAGTGCGTGCACTCGGCCAGAACGCTAGCGCTCGCAAAGAAGATTTCGCTGAATTTGGAAGAAGTATCCGAATCTCCCATCCATGCCGACGAATCCCTACTGCGCCGCATGATCCTCAATCTGCTGGACAACGCGATCAAATACACCTCGGAGGGCGGACGCGTCACTATAACTTGCCATCGCGCTGGTGAGGAATATGCCGTGAGCATCATGGATACGGGAGGAGGCATCCCCGCAGATTTACAGCCGCGCATTTTCGAGCGTTTTTTCCGCGCTGACAAAGCCCGTTCCCGGGCGGAAAACGATGGTGGCGGCGCCGGCCTGGGCCTATCCATTTCCCGCTAGATCGCGGAGGCCCATCACGGGCGTTTGGAGCTGACGCGCTCCGACTCGATAGGAAGTACCTTCACCGCGTATTTACCCGCGAAACAGTGGAGCGCCGCATCGGCGCATTAATCGTGTGTTTATCTTTATCCCGCTAACGTGAATTGTTCCCAGCCGGGAGCAGGGGCGAGCCCGGCTCAGGAGTGACGATCTATGAAATGGCATTGCATCATCGCTCGGCCGTTCGTCTTTATTGCGGTCGGTGTGTTGTTTTGCGCCGGGAGCGCGAGATCGCAAGGCACGGAGGCGTACGCGAGCAGCGCCTCCTCTCAAGGTGCCAATCAGGCCCCCGCTAATTCAGCGCAGCCGCGTCGCCTGACGCTGCAAGATGCGCTTGCCTTGGCGAGAAAAAATAGCACGCAATTTCAGGCTGCGCAAACCGATGCCGCGATTTCGCGACAGGATCGTTATCAAGCGGCGGCCGCATTGCTTCCTAGCGTGACCTACAACAACCAGGCGCTCTATACCTCGAGCAACGGCCCGGGTAACCCTGTGAGGTATATCGCCAACAACGCTGTTCACGAATACGTCAGCCAGGCTAGCATCCATGAAGCGATTGACCTCGCAGGTATATCAAATTTCCGCCGCGCCTCGGCGGCCGCAGCCCTTTCTCGCGCGCGTGCAGAAATCGCTTCTCGCGGTCTAGTTGTGACCGTCGTCCAGGGCTACTACTCACTCGCAGCCGCCCAGCAAAAGCTGCAATCTGCGCAAAAGGCTTCTGAGGAGGGCAACCGTTTCTTCAAACTCACGCAGGACCTCCAAGGAGGCGGGGAGGTGGCGCATTCGGATGTAATCAAAGCGGAATTGCAGATGAACGATCGTCGCCGCCAATTGCAGGAAGCGCAGCTTATGTTTCTCAATGCCCGGATTGACCTGGCGGTTTTGCTTTTCCCGGATTTCAACGAGAACTATGAGGTTGCCGACGATCTCCATTCGCCTGTCCCGCTGCCCACCCTTGCGGAAGTGCAGCAGCAGGCCGCGCGCGACAACCCGGATGTTCGCGCCGCGCTCGAGGCCGTCCGGGCGGCAGGCTCGGACGTCACTGCCGCGCGAGCCGCCTATTTGCCGTCGCTGAGCCTCGATTATTGGTATGGCATTGATGCCGCGCAGTTCGCCGTGAACGGTCCGAATGGTCTTTCGAATCTGGGTTCTTCCGCTGCGGCCACTCTGAACATTCCCATCTGGAACTGGGGCGCCACGCAGAGCCGCATCAAGCAGGCTGAGCTGAGGCGCACGCAGGCCAAGCGGGAGCTTTCTCTGGCGCAGCGCAAGCTTCTTGCGGAGATCCAATCCTTGTACGCCGAGGCGGACACGGCCCTGAACGAACTTGCCGGTCTCAATCGTTCCGCTGAACTCGCAGCAGATAGCCTGCGGCTCACGATGCTTCGTTACACGGGTGGCGAAGCGACGATTCTGGAAGTCGTGGACGCCCAGAATACTTCTGTCCAGGCAAACACCGCTTATCAAGACGGCGCGGTTCGCTATCGCGTGGCCCTCGCCAATCTCCAAAC
Organism: Acidobacteriota bacterium; assembly: GCA_003224515.1. Lineage (GTDB taxonomy): Bacteria > Acidobacteriota > Terriglobia > Acidiferrales > UBA7541 > Acidiferrum. The sequence goes on along the minus strand of QHZC01000122.1, from coordinate 4,083 downwards.
TCTGACGGGAGTGCTGACAACTCCATGAAACTGACGAGGAATTATCTATCACAAGTGGCCCGAAATTCGATGGCGCTGGTCTGCGCCGCTCTCGGTCCATTCATGCTCGGCGGCTGCGGTACGGCCGAAAAAGAAAAGGAGCCAGTGGTCTCCGTGCAGATCGGGCCTGCCCAGCGCGGGCCGATCGCGCAGCTTATTTTGGCGGAAGCAGTGGTGTACCCTCTGGAACAAGCCACAGTCGCGCCGAAGATCACTTCGACGGTGAAGCATTTCCTCGTGCAGCGCGGCTCCCCCGTAAAAAAGGGCCAGTTGCTCGCTGAATTGGAAAACAAGGACTTGGAAGCTGCGGTGCATGCCAGCAAAGGAGAATTCGAGCAGGCCGATGCATCCTATAAAACCACCGTGGGTGCCAGCCTGCCACAGCAGATTCAAAAGGCCGAGCTTGATGCCGTGGCCGCAAAATCAGCATTTGATGCGCAGCAGAAAGTCTACGACAGCCGGAAAGAACTTTTCCAACAAGGCGCGATTCCCCGGCGCGACCTGGACTTGGCGGAAGTGGCGTTCTTGCAAGCCCGCAGCCAGAACGAACAGGCGCAGAAGCAGCTCGCGGATTTGCAGCGTTTGGGCAAAGAGGAGGCGCTTAGAGCCGCTCAGGGCTCACGCCTTTCTGCGGAAGGCCACATGCTTGGTGCGGAAGCCCAGCTTAGTTACTCGCGAATTCGAAGTCCCATTGACGGCGTCGTGACCGACCGCCCGCTTTACGAAGGAGACCTCGCCACCGCTAATCAACCCTTGCTCACGGTGATGAACACCTCGCGGCTTATCGCGAAAGCGCACATCGCGCAATCCCAGGCCGCCGTGCTGAAAGCTGGGAGTCCTGCGCAATTGAAGCTTCCGGGCCTCGACGATCCAATCAAAGGACGCGTCAGTTTGGTGAGCCCCGCTCTCGATCCCGGAAGCACGACCATCGAAGTTTGGGTGGAAGCATCGAGGCCCGAGTCGGCTCTTAAGCCCGGCATGACGGTCGAAGTTTCGATGACCGCGAAGACTGCGAAGGACGCGATTGTGGTACCGACTGCCGCCGTGTTCAAAAACTCTGAAGGAGCGGATTACGTTCTACTTGCTGGAACGGATGAAAAGGCCCATCAGAAGACGGTTCAGCTGGGCATTCGCAACTCAGACCTCACACAAATCGCCAGTGGCATCAATCCCGGAGATCCGGTCATAACTACGGGCGGATACGCAGTACCTGACGGCACGCAGATCAAAATTGAGAAGCCTGGCGCGGACGAAAAAGAAGCGGCCGACAAAGAAGAAAAAGACGCGGGGAAAGGCGAACCGGTCGACAAGACTGACAAGTCCAGCAATTCCGTAAAGCCCACTAAGGGCAATGAAAGGGAAGTACCACCGAAAAAAGCTCCTGTGAAAGGCAAGGAGTAACTGCGCATGGATTCTCCTTCGGTCGTGAGCGGCGCAGCATCGTCGGGTAAGCAGCACCATTTACGCACACCGTGGTTCTATCGCCTTTCACGTCCCGTTTTGTTCCTGACGATCAGCCTCGCGCTTGTGGGAAGCTACCTCGCTCTTTCCATCCCGATTTCAGTTTTTCCGAACACGGATTTCCCGCGCATCGTGGTGGGGGTGGACAACGGGGTTATGCCCATCGACCAGATGCTGGTCAAAGCAGTCAACAGCGTGCCGGGCCTGCAAAAGGTTACTTCCATAACGAGCCGTGGTTCCGCCGAAGTGGATTTATTCTTCGACTGGAAGTCCGACATGATTTTGACACTGCAGCGCGTGGACGCGGTCGCTGCGCGATTGCAAGCGGTTCTTCCTCCTACGGCAAAGGTGGAAACACATCGGATGACCTTCGCGGTCTTTCCCATCATTGGTTACAGCCTGACGTCGGACACGGTGCCGCCGAACAAGCTGTGGGAGATTGCCACCTACGACCTTAAGCCGCGACTCAACCGCCTGGATGGCGTCGCGACCGTCATCATACAAGGCGGCCGCGTTCCCGAATTTCAAGTGACACCGGATCCGGCGCGCCTCCTTGCGGCCGGGATTACGGTCCCAGACATCTTGGACGCCATCAAGCGCACCAATCTCATCGATTCGCCTGGATTGATCGAGCATAGTCATCAGCTCGTTTTGGGTCTCATCAGTGGGCAGGTGCGTACTCCGGAACAGATCGGACAAATTGTCGTCAAGAGCTCCTCAGCCGGTGTTCCCATACGTCTAGGCGACATCGCGAAAATCGCGCCGTCGGTCGCCCCGGTTTATACGATGGTGACCGCGAATGGCAAACCGGCCGTGCTTCTTAACGTGGATCGCCAGCCGGAAAGCAACACACTGGATGTAGCAAACGAAGTGCACGCGCTCATCCAGCAACTTACCCGGAGTTTGCCTCCGGGAGTTCACCTCGAGCCGTTTTACGATCAATCCACGATCGTTCACGACTCCATCTCCAGCGTACGCGATGCCGTACTCATCGGAATTTTGCTCTCTTCGATCATCCTTGTGCTGTTCCTACGCGATTGGGGATCTTCCCTGGTGGCCGGACTGGTCATACCGATAACTCTGCTCGTCACCTTCATAGTTTTGAAAATGACGAATCAGAGTTTCAATCTGATGACTCTGGGAGGGCTTGCCGCCGCCGTCGGTCTGGTCATCGACGACGCGATCGTGGTCCTCGAAAACATTGTTTTGCACCGCGATGCCGGCCAGAGCCGGTTCCAAGCAATCCAGAGCGCTCTGCGGGAATTGACTATACCGCTCATCGGCTCGACCATTACACCGATTGTCGTGTTTCTTCCTCTGATTTCTATTACCGGGGTGACCGGGAGCTTCTTCCGCGCTTCTTCTGGCCTTGACCTGGACTCCGACGCTGAGTCTTTACCTGGTGCGCCGGAAAGATATTGAAGAAGTTTCAGCGCCATCCTCCGCCGGCGGTCCAGACGCCGCTGCTCTTCTCGCTGCCGAAGAAAAGCATCTCTCGGGTTTTTTCGGGCGCATCGTGGAGTTTTATGCGCAGACTATGCAAGCCATTTTGAAGCGGCCCTGGATGCTAGCTGCAAGTTCGATCTTGGTCGTCGCTCTTTCGGTTCTGTGTTACATCTTTCTCGGCACGGACTTTCTCCCTGCAATGGACGAAGGCGGGTTCATTCTGGATTACTTCACGCCACCGGGCAGCTCGCTCGCCGAATCCAACCGCATCCTCCTGCACATTGAGGAAATTCTGAAGTCCACAGCGGAAGTTGAGAACACTTCCCGCCGCACCGGCATGCAGTTGGGGCTTGCCGCCGTCACCGAAGCGAACAACGGAGATTTCACCGTCAGGCTCAAGAAAGATCGCAAGCGAGACATCGACGATATTGTCGCCGATATCAGATCCGACATCGAATCAACCGAACCCGGCACGAAAGTGGAGTTCATTCAGATCTTGCAGGACATGATCGGCGACTTGACCAGTGCGCACGAGCCCGTCGTGATTAAGCTTTGTTCGCAGGACGGCAAACTCCTGAATGACACTGCGCCGCGTGTCGCGGATGCGCTCGACAAAATCAAGATCGGCGCGAACTCTCACCCGGTCGTGGACATCTTAAACGGAGTCGAAAACACCATCAGCGGCCCGGCGGTCACGTACCAGGTAAATCCTCTGGTTGCGGCGCGTGCAGGTTTCACTCCCGAAGAAGTCGCCATCAACGCCGCGGCCGTACTGGAAGGCGAGCCTGCCGCCACCCCGGTCGTTCTGAATGACCGTGCTTACACCGTTCGCGTTCGCTTTCCCGATCAGAACCGCTCTTCGCTCGACAGCATGAGTAACGCGCTGTTGACCAGTTCGACTGGCCGTACAGCAACGCTTGGTTCATTGGCAACCCTCAGCATGGATCCCGGACAGACGGAAATTCGCCGGGAGAATTTGCAGCGCCTCGTACAAGTCACGGGACGTTTCGAAGGCGTGGACCTTGGCACAGGCATCGCTGCCGTACAGAAAACCGTGGACAACTTGCATTTGCCTTCGTCCATCCGTATCGAATATGGCGGCCTGTATGCCGAAGAGCAGAAAGCCTCCGGCGATTT
>QHZC01000645.1 GCA_003224515.1 Acidobacteriota bacterium | reverse complement strand
TGGATATATTTATCGTCAACAGCTGGGGACTACGTGGGTTCCCGAGGGGTGAAGAACCCACAAATCACCTTTACAGGAACAATCGTGACGGGACATTTACGGATGTGACTGCGAAGGCCAATCTCGTGCGCTCCGGTTGGGGCCAGGGAGTGTGCGTCGGAGACTACAACAATGATGGCTTCCTGGATCTATTCGTCACCTACTACGGCAAAAACGTGCTGTACCGCAACAACGGAGATGGTACCTTCACCGACGTCACTCGCGAATCCGGGCTGCTTCAAATCGAGAACCACTGGAACTCCGGTGCCGCTTTTCTCGATTACGACCGTGACGGCTATCTCGATCTGTTCGTCAGCAACTATGTGGCTTACGAATCCGGCCTCGCGCTGTACGATTCAGACCCCTCGCTGGTCGGCACGCAATCGCCGGTATTATACGGGCCAGCAGGGTTGCAAGGATCAAAGAACATTCTCTATCACAACAATGGCGATGGACGCTTCACAGATGTATCGAAAGCCGCTGGTATTGCGAAGCCCGAGCCGACTTACGGCTTTACGCCGTGTGTTGCCGACTACGACAACGATGGCTGGCTCGACATTTACGTTGCGAACGATTCGACGCCGAGTCTGCTTTTCAAAAATAACCGAAATGGAACATTCGCCGAAATTGGGCTGCTCGCTGGGGTAGCCGTTGACGAGAACGGGGGCTTGCAAGGCGGGATGGGTGTTGACACTGGTGATTATGACGGCGATAGTTTTCTCGATATCATAAAAACCAACTTCTCAGATCAGACCACCTCTCTGTACCACAACCAGGGGAATGGGTTCTTCACGGACCGCACAGTCCAAGCCGGTCTCAGCGGGCAGACCTCCTCAGTCAAGTGGGGCACTGCTTTCCTTGATTTTGACAACGACGGTCAGCTCGACCTTTTAATGGTCACCGGCGCGATTTATCCTCCGCGCCTGAGGACGGGACTCGCGAAGCCGAAAGAAGACGAAGGCAAGACAATCTTGTATCGCAATTTTGGAAACGGTCGGTTCCAGGACATCTCGGAGCGTGGCGGATCTGGTTTACTACTTCCGCGTTGCAGCCGTGGGGCGGCTTTTGGCGACATTTTTCATTCAGGACAGATTGACGTGGCAATTAACAATCTGAATGACGCTCCTACTTTGCTGCGGAATCAGTCGCCGTCGCCAAACTCATGGCTGCTTGTACGACTTGTCGGAACGCGCACCAACCGTGCGGCGATCGGATCCAGAGTGATTGTCGAGGCTGAGGGTCGGCGGCAAATTCAGGAAGTACGCAGTGGTGGTAGTTTCTGCTCGCAGAGCGATCTGCGACTGCATTTCGGCCTGGGCCGCGCGCGCGAAGCAACTCGCTTAACGATCAAATGGTTGGGCGGCGGGCAGGAAATCTTGGAACGCGTTCCCGCCAATCGCTTGGTTGTGATCCAAGAAGGAAAAGGAATTGTTGGTCAGGAAAAGTTTTGAATTTGTTGCGTCGCATTATCCCGTTGGTTGTCCTCGGTTTCCTATCCGCGACAGCTCAGTGTGCCCAAACCACGAGCCAGGGAAGTCAGCCCAGCACGTCAACTGCATACGACAAGGCCTTCCATCTATTGCAAACGGGACAAGCTGACGAGGCACTCATGGAAATAGATACTGCATTGGCAAGTAAACCGAACGACCCCTCTTTGAACAACCTTCGAGGACTGGTGAGCGCCCAGCTGGGTCGTACTGGGGAAGCCGAGGCTAGTTTCAGGAAAGTCATCCGCTTACTGCCTCATGCAGCCATGGGCTACAACAATCTCGCTGCACTGCTTTGGCAGTTGGGCCGCTATCCTGAGGCTGCGAAAGCGTTTCGGCAGGCGCTGACGGAAGAACCGCACAATTTTACAGCGTTGGTAGGTCTGGGTACAACTTTGGCGGAGACCCAGGAGTACGGGAAAGCTTTGCCATATCTTGAAAAAGCGTGGTCCAGTCGCCCTGAAGACTTCCAGGCTGGATATGAGTTGGCTCGAACTCTGCGGGAGCTGAAAAGGCCGGCCGAGGCGCAGAGGGTACTCGCGAAGTTAAGCCCTCCTCAAGACAGTGCGGTTGGGGCGAAGTTCTATGCGCTCTCAGCAGCAGTAGCCGAACAGCTTGGAGACCAAGCAGCCGCAAGTCGTGACTACCGTCGTGCCTACGAGCTAAGTTCCCAATCCTTCGAGATCTACCTTGCGCTGGTGCGCAGCACGCTCGGGACGCGCGACAGGTCGTGGGCGCAACTGCCTCCTGCACCGACAGCCCTCTCTGCGGAGCAGCACTTCGCGCTCGGACTGATATTTGCATCCGGCGGCGCTTACTCCGCGGCAATCTCACATTTTCAGCAAACCTTACGGCTGGAACCGACGAGTTATTTGGCAAGCTATAATTTAGCGCTGGCCTACAGGCAAGAAGGTAAGTCGCAGGCAGCCATCGAGTTGCTTGAACATACTCTCGAACAACAACCAAATGGCGTGCTATATAACCTCTTGGCATCCCTCGAAGAAGAAACAGGGCTTTATGTGGAAGCCGTCCGCCACTATCAGCGGGCCGTCGACTTGGACCCGGGCAACGAACAATATTATTTTGATCTCGGTGCGGAATACCTTATGCATCTGACATTTGGTCCGGCAGTTGAGGTGTTCCGCGTGGGCTCACATAAATTTCCCACATCCCCGCGCCTATATGTAGGGACGGGTCTGGGTCAGTTTGCGCTGCGTCAATACGCCGACGCAGCAGATGCATTTATAGACGCTTTGGAGGCTGATCCGTCATCTCCTGACGCGTTTCTCGCCTGGAATGCCTTACCGACGTTCGTGGTGGTGGCTGAATGGGAAAAGATACAGCCTCGGCTTCAACGATTAGCGGAACGGTTTCCCGAAAATGCCCAGGCTGCATTCTGCTACGGCGCAGCGCTTTTTCGGCACGGCGTGGCTTTGGCTCAGAGCGACGGTTTCGATCTGGCACAATCGCTGCTCGAGACAGCGGCCCATTTGAACCCAAAACTAGCTGTAGCGCACCTCGAGTTAGGAACAGTTTATGCTCAGCGCAAGCAAAGCAAGAAGGCCGTTGCCAGTTTTCTCGAGGCAATTCGGCTGGATCCGAACTCCGAAATGGCGCACTACAGGCTTGGGCAGACTTATCGAGACCTGAATCAGTTGACGTTGGCTCAGCGGGAATTGGATCTCTACCAGAGGTTGTCTCGAAATCGCCGGGACCGAATGGCGCAAATGCGGAGCGCTATCAGGCAATTCGTGCTCGCAAAGCCCAGTGCCGAGTCGGCTCCGAAGGGAAGGAAAGCGCCTTTGTGAAGTACTTCAGTTGCTCTCAAGAGCGAGTGTTGTCGCGTTTGTGTCCCAAGAGAAAGGCGGCTACAAATGAACAGAATGCCGTTGACGTCTGGCAATTAGAATTGGGAGCGCGCGTATTGCCACTTCCGTGATCTTTCCAAGCAGGCTGACGCGGGCGACACCAAGAAGCTGCCTCCCCAATCATGTTTCTCCAGTGTTTCCTTACAGATTGAAGACGGCTTTGGCATAAACTCGCATCCGCTGCGTGAACGTTATCTGCCATGAGACCGCTGGTGGTGGGCACGGATGTTCGACGCCGGTTTCAAGTGGATTCGCATTGGCCCGTATGAGAACAGCTCTGACCGCACCGGTTGGGATTGGAAGGAACGCGGAGTGTATTTCAGCTCCCAGGAACTGGAGGACCACCTAGACTCTGGTGGACAACGGTGTCAATCCTCAAATACAGCTGCTGTATGGCGATCCCATGTACACAGCCGCAGCCGGCAAGATGCCCGACGCGATCACTTCCGAGCCGGGTTCGTTTCATAATGCGGACACATTGCGCGCGCGACGGTTCCGAGCCAATAGAACTAAAGAGGTCAAACTAGAACTTGTACTTCAAGGCGAACTCAATCTGCCGGTTGTCAGTCGCAGTACTAGTGATGCTAGCTCCTCCGGCCTGATCCACAGTGCTGCCGGGCAGGCCGAAATTGGGGTGGTTCAACATGTTGAAGAATTCGGAGCGGAACTCAATCTCGTGAGTTTCACGTAGCTTGAAGCTTTTCTGTAAGACGAAATCCACATTGACAAGCCTCGGCCCTCGGAGGTTGCCAATCCGCGAGTTACCGAATACGTGCGCGACCTGTTGTCCGGAGGCCAAAGGCGGCGCGACAAATACTGCTTGGTTATACCAGCACTGCAGTGTTTGGTGACCCGCAACACAGTCCAGATTCGCCTGCACATCCTGCCCAATGGAGAAATTATAGGGATCGCCAATCTGGTTCGGCCGATAACTGCCGCTACCGGTATTGCTGAGATCGCCCGACATGACGGCGGTAAATGCCTCTCCGCTCTGCGCGCTCGTTATGCCACCGATCTGCCATCCGCCGATAATTCCTTCAGCAACACTCCCTAAGCTACTAAGGAAATGCCATCT
>QHZC01000644.1:1700-2325 GCA_003224515.1 Acidobacteriota bacterium | reverse complement strand
TTCGGCCGCCTTCACCCCAACGGGATATGACGCCACCCCGAGGAACCGCTGTGGAAGGGATCGATCAAAGGAGCTCTTATACAACTCCGCCGGTCGGCATTCACAGGACGAGTTGCGCCTAACCTTGAGATTGCCGGAGCAGGAAGGTAGTGAAGGTGCGGTTCCGAAGATGTGGTTGAGGCATTTGCGTCCGACGATGTTCACACCGTGCCACTTCTCATCGTGGTAGCCGATGTGATGAATAATGAAGGAATTCACCAGAGAATACTACTCGGTAGTAGTATGCAAGTATTGCCTCTTTTATTTGTTTTTCCGAACCGCTATACTGTCATCTATTGAAGAGAGTTTCCCGGGGAGGCTGCGATGAAGAATCATCTCAAAGTTGCTGCTGAAACAAGAGTTGCGACAGAGAATCATGCCGAGAGTGGTGCTGAAACGAGAAAGGAATGGATGGCCCCGGAACTGAGGAAGATCGATATTGAGGAAATCACTGCGAACGGTGGCATCTTATCGGCTGACGGGGTGTTGAGTTCGTGAACTAAAGAAGATTGATTCAGGAACGGTGACTTGCAAAATCACATCTGCAAACTACAAGTTTTCTTAGCTGGAGCTCAAGGAGGCACCG
>QHZC01000644.1:0-1620 GCA_003224515.1 Acidobacteriota bacterium | reverse complement strand
GATTCAATCGCTTCCATCGTTACTGGCGTTATACAGGCATCAGCCACGCCCTTGACATTGTCAAGGCTGTAGGGATGGGCTCGCTGGGATTCCTGGTTGCTAATGTTGGATTCTTGGTAGGAAGCGATTCCCGCTCTACTTCTTCGAGATGATCCTCTGGGAAAGCCGGTGCGAATTCTTGATTCGCCGAAGACCCTCATACGCCTCTCAGGCATTCCTCAGCATGAAGTCAAGATTATATTCACCGGGTTGCGTCCGGGCGAGAAGATCTTTGACGATCTCTTCTACGGATTCGAAAAGCGGGATGAATACACCGCCAAAAGGTGTTCAGAACCCAAAGCCAAATCGCATCGTGGCCGCCGCTGTTCAACCAATTGGCTGAGTTGCGGGCGGAGAGCACGGCCGGCTTACCTGGTCGCATTCGCTCCAAAGTGAGGGAGATCGTTCCTGAAAATCAGTGGATCCGGAAAGAAAGCGATCTGCGCATACCTGCTCCTCTTCTGCAGGAATCGCAAATCTTCGGTGGGCAGGTATCTATTGCCAACGCGAATCAGTGATTGTGCGACAACAAGCGTTGTAAGCGCATTCCCTGTTGATGGAGGCAAGTGATGTCGCTCAACGCGTATTGGGCTTATGGACTCAGCATTCATACGGACCTGTTTTGTCCTGAGCTTCCACGGCATCCGCATCCCGTTCACGATCCTGATGTGACAATTATTTCACTTCCTCAAGAGGCGGGCACGCTGTGCCCCTTGCCGGACCGCAGTTACGAGGTGCAGCCAGGGTGTTTTCGATTGGATGTGCCCGGAGTGGCTCGATATCGCGTCGAGGAAGGGAAGCGCATCTTAATTGAACCGCTGGCCAATGCGTCACCGGAAAAGGTTCGCCTCTTCCTTCTCGGTTCAACCATGAGCGCCCTGCTCTATCAGCGCGGGCTATTGCCGCTCCATGGCAGCGCGGTGGAGACGCAATGGGGCGGGATGATCTTTGTTGGCGCACAGGGATCGGGAAAGTCCACATTAGCGGCCGAGTTCCATCGTTGTGGATACCGGCTGTTGAGCGATGATGTCTCGGCAGTCGAGAGCACACCGCAGGACCTGCGGATCTTGCCGGCATTGGCCCAGTTCCGGCTGTGCGCCAATGCATATGAGCGGTTTGGAGCGTGGCCTGAAGCGTGCTTCGATGTGGACAAATTTGCTGTGCCGATGGGCGAGAGATATTGCCCCGATCCGGTGCCTCTGAAGGCAATACACATTCTCTCGGATCAAAGCGCGGAGCTCCCGCGCTTTGAGGTTGTGCGCGGCCTTGATCGAGTGCGGCGCCTGTTTGAGAATCTTTACCGGCCCCACTTCTTGAAGGGACAGCGAACACAAAACGATCTAGTGTGCATGGCCGGAGTGATTGCCCAACACGCGACTCTGGCGGCTGTAATCCGGAGGCGGGACACGACGGTCCCCGGGGACCTGGTGAGATTTCTTGAATTGAATTGGGCCGAGTGCTTTGGACCAGTTTCAACCCGGGAGAGGAATTGAATGCGCCGCTTTGGTCCTGAAGAAAGACTCTCTCGAACCAATGACCTGCTTTCGACGGAACTCGACCAGGAAACGGTTCTGATGAGCA
>QHZC01000643.1 GCA_003224515.1 Acidobacteriota bacterium | reverse complement strand
TCTCACCACTATGCGTGTATTCTCCTGGTTCATCCCGTTGCCTGAGCGCAGCCAAGGATCTCACCTGATGCGCGCCTCGGCGTAACCGTTCCGTCAAGATGCTGCCGGGGGCGGCTTCGCAGAACCCTTTGGATGACCGGCCTGTCCATGATTGTACGCAGAGGCTAAAGAACCTAGCTGCCCCAGAACTACGTTCTGGAAAGATTTTTTCGTGCCGCGTCAGAAAAGAGTGAACTTGATGTGCAAGAATTTCTTCGGATTCTGCCGGAAATCTCCAATCAACAGACGCATGTCCCCCGTCAAACCCGCCAGGTTGTCGTACAACTTCGGGTCGGAGAAAAGCTTGCCCGCCGTCGTGGTGTTGTCATTCAGCTTCGCGGACGCGCTCGCCAGATTCGAACTCGTATCGCGCAGCTTGTTGTAAAGAGTATCGTCCGTGGCCAGCTTCCCCAGCGTGCCTTTTCCGGCGCGCACGTCCCCGATCATCGCATTCCCGTTCGTGATCGCCTGCTTCGCCTGGTCGTAGAGGGTCGGGTCATACATCAGTTTTCCAATCGTCCCCTTCTGCGCTCGCACGTCGGCCAGAATCACGTTCACGTTGTCCAACCCTTGGTCCACCTTCGTGTACATCTCGTCCTCCGCCACCAGTTTCCCCAGCGTGCCTTGGCCTGCTTGAATGTTCGTCAGCATTACGTCGCCCTTCGCCAGCATGCTGTTCAAGTGGTTGTATGCCTGCTCGTCTGTTAACAGTTTTCCCAGCGAGCCCTGTCCTTCCTTCACGCCCTGGATCAGTTGCCGCACATCCTCAGAAAGCGCATTGAGGTTGCCCAACACCTCCGCGCTCCTCTCTACCACTTCCTTCATCGCTTTCTCTTCCGCGCCGGGAATCACCCCAGAGTCCCCGATGGGAGCTCCCGTAAAACCTCGGGTGATATTCACATAGCGGTTGCCCAAAAGTCCCTCCGTGACCAGGCTCGCGGTCGAATCCGTCAGAATGTCACTCTGATACCGATTGTCCACGCGCATCACCACTTCGATGTTCTTATTTTTATCCGGCGCCTTGCCCGGCGTCCGCGGCAGCAGCTTGATCGATTCCACGTTTCCGACTTCCACTCCGTCCACGCGCACTGGCGCGCCATTCGACAAGCCCGCCACTTCCGGCAGATAGGTCTTCAGCCGGTACTTCGGCCCCAGTATTTTCATTCCTGTCACATAGAAAATTCCCGCCGCCAGCACGAAGAGGCCAACTAGCACGAAGAGGCCAACGCGCAATTCTGTCCACGTGAGCTGTTTTCGATACGCCATCGCTGCTTCCCTCCCTCATTACCGTGAAACAGACTACTCCAAAATCACACCAGAAAACGCTTGAGATAAGGGTCCTCGGTGTTGGCGATTTCTCCGGGTTCGCCTTCGAAATAAATGCCGCCATCCCGGTAGACCAGGAAGCGCGTTCTGGCCGCGTTCGCGGCCGCTGCGGGATTTCCATTCGCAGCGTTGCGAACAACCCGTTTGGTTTCCGGGTCGAAATGAAAATTCGCCAGCGCAAATCCATCCTGCAAACGGTGTGTGGCGAGCAGCGCCGTCACTCCGTAAGCGTCGCGCAGCCGCAGAATCAATGTAATAATTGTCTGTGACGTCACCGGATCGAGTCCCGCCGTCGGTGAATCGTACAGCACGATGGGCGGGCGATTGATCAGCGCCCGGGCAATCGATCCGATGGCAACTGCTCGAGCGTGTGCTCCAGCTCCACAAACTGCAACACTTCGCGCACGCGCGACTCGATCTCTTCGTCGGCGACTCCGTCCTCGCGCAGCCGGTAAGCCACATTTTCTGCGACCGGCATCGAATCAAACAGCGCCCCTTCCTGAAACACAAATCCAATCTTCCGGCGGAACGCCAGCAACTCTCTTTCTTTCATCTCGGAGACTTCATTCCCCAGCACGATAACGCTCCCGCTGTTGGGTGTCAGCAACCCTGCGGCCATCTTCAATGTCAGGGTTTTTCCCGTTCCCGTTTCACCAAGGAGGATCAGCGTCCCCCGCTCCTGCACTTGAAACGTTACTCCGCGCAGGACTTGGCCATCGTCGAACCCCACCGACACGTCTTCAAACGTGATGGCCGGTTCGAACGCCAGCATCTCTTTTGTCAGTGCGCTCATCAAGCTAATTCGTAATTATAGCGGCAAATGCGCTGTGCGCCGGAAAGGAAGCCTGCTGAGGTTTCGAACAGCCGCCACCTGCATCAGAAGACCATCAGAAGACTTTGTCGGCGAGATACAGCGAAAGTTTAGTCAAAAACGCGTCCGCCACGATGATCAGCACCGATCCCACCACTGCCGCAGACGTCGTGGCGCGCCCCACACCTTGCGTCCCTCCCCGCACCGTCAGCCCTTTGTAACACCCGATCGTGGCCAGAATGAAACCGAACACCACCGGCTTCGTAAATCCTTGCATCAGGTCAGCGAAATCCAGCGCATCAATTGCGCGCCGCCAGAATTCGACAGCGCTCAGGCGCAGCGAAAACACCGACGCGGCGCATCCTCCCAGCAAACCAATAAAATCCATGAGTGCCGTCAACAACGGAAGCATCAGCAATGCGGCAAGCAGCCGCGGCGCCACCAGCTTGCGGCTGGGATCCGTCCCCATTGCGCGCATGGCGTCCACTTGTTCCGTTACCAGCATCGACCCAAGCTCCGATGCAATCCCGGTTGCACATCGGCCTGTCACCAGCAATCCCGTAAATGCCGGCCCTAGCTCGCGCACCAAGGCAATCGCCACGACATCTCCGGTCAGCGAAGTCTGTCCAAAACGAATAAACTGCGACCCCGTCTGCAGCACCATGACCGCGCCGATAAAAAACCCCGACAATAAGATGATCGGCAGCGACCCCGCGCCGATAAAATCCATCTGTTCCAACGTGTCTTGGGAGTAGTGCGGGCTAGTAAAGATGTTGATGAATGCGCGGCCGGAGAGCAGCGCATAGTCCTGAACGGCGGCCACCATCCGCTTCGCCGCATCCCCTAATACTTCAACCACGGAGACGGCTTCTTCCTGTTTCGTCTGCCGGCCGGTGACCTGAAGATGAGTATCTGCCACGAGTACCTGTTCGCGTTGGCTTTCCGCGACGAACTGCTCGGACAACTACGTCACCGAAAGCCTAACTGTGTGGCAGGAACACGTCAAGTCAGCGATTTGAATTATGTCAAAGCAAAATAGAAATGTCCCCCTTCTTACCAAGATAGAAATGTCCCCTTTTTTAGGTTTTGCATTTGCAGTTTCGTTGTT
>QHZC01000014.1 GCA_003224515.1 Acidobacteriota bacterium | reverse complement strand
GGTAGCGCCAGCGCCATGTTTCCCACGGATAAGTACTCGTCGAGCCCCCGCCCTCTTCCATCGGCCGGTCGTAAGTGCCGCCCGTCGGGTGGGATTCAACCTCATCCGCCGGCCCCCACATGATGTACATGCGGCCGCGATCGGTTTTCCAACCCGGGATGCCGGAAGCAAAGTGTTCGTTGGCGTAGGCAATCCGGCGGTAATGCTCTTCTTTAAAATCGTTTTCGGGAAGGTCGGGATTGCTGCTGCGCCGCAGCCAGAACTGCTCGATGAATTGTTCACGCTCTTCGTTGGTATCCAGCTGAAGGAAAGCGTTGCGCTCGTCGGGAGAGATGATGTAGGTGACGTCTTCTGTGAGCCATTGGCGGTAGGCGCTGTCGAGCTCCTTCAGCGTCCTCTTCATCCTGCGCTTTGCTTCTTTGCCCAACTTTTGGGGTAGCGGAGAGGCTCCCGGATCCTGCGCCTTCCCGGTGGAAACCAATGGAATGGCAATAGCGATGGCGAGCGAAAAAATGGCAACGAACAGGGTCCGTACTACCCTTGACATCGAGACACCTCAGAGTTTTGGACACTCCGACTCTAACCCCAGACTAGTTCCCCGTCAATCAGAGGAATCCCTTCATTTTCTGACACTTGTCCCCCAGAAGTCGGTTAGATCACTGGTAAGTCGGTTTGGTTGCCTGACAATTTTTGACCTGAACGAAGGTACAGGGGAAATCGGGCGGATTAAAGACCGGGCTCCGCCAGAAGCAGATCGGGAATTCTGCCCGGTGGCAGCAAACCAAGTCGCGCCTACTGAACGCGCAGGTGGTGACTGTCCGAGCCCACAAGAATATCGAAGATGGCCAGGACGTGACGGCGGTAATCCACCATGCGGGTAAATATGTCGCGAAGCTGTGGGTCGCGTTCTGCCTCGCGGTGCCACTTCGCGAGGACCACCGGGGGCACTTCGATGTCTCGCCGCAACTTGTCCGCGGAATGCCCGCGCAAGAACAGGCCATAGAAAAAAGCAGCTTCGCGCTGCGGGAAGTCAAGATCGTGCACGACTTCGGAGGGAACGAATTGTGGCATCGTGGCCATAGAGAAAATGCAGTTTACCGAAAAGCCGCGCCGCGTCAAGTAGAACTGCCGTTTTCTTGCCGCGTTCCTGCTAACTCCCCCCCTTTTCGGGGTACACCGGGCTGGTACCACGGGTACAGGCCGTGCAACGCGATGGTTGCAAGGCGATTCTAACCGCATTAGGATGCCTATAGGCGTGGCAGAGTTACATAGCACGGTCAAAGAATCGCTGGCGGGACGCACTTTCAGCCGCCTGCTGCGGTTTGGTGTTCTCCGCGGGGTGCGTTCGATTGAGATTGACCCGGAAGACTTCCGGCGTCAGCTCGCGAACAAGCACGGCTTGTGGGTTCCAAACTTTCGGCGAATGAAAGACGTCCCCATGGAGCGCCTGGACGCCATTGCTACGGCGCTGATTCGCGATGCCGAACGCCTGGCGCTTGCCGAAGGCGCGGGATTCGGCTTCGGAGGCATGATCACGTTTTTGCCGGATGCTAGCCTGCTCACGGTAATCACGCTGCGGCTCATCCAACGCCTCTCCCTGCTCTACGGATTTGAAGCTCACGGCCGCGATCAAAGGATTGAAATGTGGAAGGCGGCCGCGGCCGCCTCCGGCATCGATTACGGCAAAGATTTGGCTGAAAAACAGATTCTCGAAAAACTGGCCCCGCGCATCGCGGAACGGTTGGCCCTAAAGATTGGCGCGGAAACTGCGGAAAAGTGGGCTGGACGACTCCTCCCGCTCGCCAGCTCGGCCATCGGCGGCGCACTGAATTTTTCGTTTGTGAGGAGCTGGGGCCGCCGCGTACAGCGCCACCTTCGTGCCAAGCATCTGGAAGCGAAAGCTTCGACGCCCCCTCCGGCATATACTGCGGCTCCCGTTCATCTAGCGACCGCTGGTTGACCAAATAGTGAGCGCAAGCCCCGCCGTTCAGCCGTTCAGGGCGGGGTAAGCGATTGCCTTTCTCTCCGGCATAATATATATTTCTCTCGCCCAAAAGACCTACGGGCGGATAGCCCGAAAGTGAAGTGTCTTCGTTGTCCTCCGCTGAAGTAAGGCGGTTGTGGTGAGGAACCCGCCGAAGAGATTCCCGCAAAACGCGCGGGGACTCCGTAGGAATCCCCGCCATTAATGGCGAGGAGGATATCAAAGCAAAGGGTCCTGCCACACAACACAGCAGCATGACATTCCTGTCGCTTGGTGGCGATTGAGTACGCCCCGGCTAGCTCTGTTCTCCGTGCTCTTTTTGTCGGGGTGCTTTCCCTTGGCCCTCCAAGAGAAAGAAAAAGAGCAAGTGAAGGGAGTACTCGCCGAGCCTGCCGACGCCGCCGAGATCCGTGAACAAATCGCGATCATCGAGAAGTTGCAAGCGGTGATTCCGGACCGTGGCGCGGTGCTCTATTTTCTTTCCACGGCAAAACAACACCTGGGTGAAACCCGCGAAGCGCTTGCTCTTCTCAAGGAATGCCTCGCGCTGCGAGAGGGTTTTGATCCGTCCGGCGATCCGGCGTTCCTGGGGCTCAAAGGCTCGAAGGAATTTGACGAGTTGGCGGAAAAAGTCAGTCGCGATTTTCCGCCGGTCGCTGCAGCTCGATTTGCATTTGTTACCGAAGAGAAAGACCTCATCCCCGAGGGGCTGGCGTACGACGCGAAGCAGAATTTTTATTATCTGAGCAGCTTGAACCGAAAAAAGATCGTGAAGATTGATTCCGAAGGGAGAGTCTCCGATTTTGTGGCCGGGGATCGTTACGGACTTTTGCCTGTGCTCGGGATACGGCTGGACCCGGCGGACGGCACGGTGTGGGCGGATAGCTTTGAAACCGCCGGACGGACGGAGCTTCTCCATTTCGATTCCGCGGGCAAATTGCTGGCGCGCTACTCGCCAAAGGACCGTGCCAAGCACGGATTCAACGATCTGGTACTGCGAAAGAATGGCGAGGTGATTACGACCGACAGCCTGAACAATCAGGTCTTGCGCTTTGATCCCCGGTCGCATGAGTTCACCCCGCTCGCGGCGTACCGGACACTTTTTTATCCGAATGGCATCACCTTGGCGGGCGACGACCAAACCGTCTATGTGGCGGATAGCGTAGGAATCGTAAAGATGGACGTGCCGAGCGGAGCGAGCCGCGACGTCGATCCCGGCCCACACACCACCCTGGCCGGCGCCGACGGGCTGTACTGGCAGAAGGGCAGCCTGATCGCGGTCCAGAATGGCATCGGGTCGCCGCGCGTGGCCGCATTCAAGCTCTCGAAAGACGGATACCGGGTGACGCAAACGAGCGTGCTCGAAAATCACACGCAGTTCACGGTCCTGCCGACAACCGGGGCCATCCACGGAAATGATTTCTACTTCATTGCCAACAGCCAGATCGACAATCTGAACGGCGACAAGGTCATGGACGTGACCAAACTCGCGGCGGTTCGAATCGCCGTCGTTCGGTTGCCGTGACGGTTTCTTTTAAATACATTCCACCAGCAGCGAAGTGGAAATTCGCGTCTGGCAGCATTAAAGTAGAGAGGCGGCGACAGCCGAGGGTCTAGAGAAGAACGGGAGGCGAATATGCGTGGAAGTAAAACAAGGAGATTCTTGAGCGCCGCGGTGCTCTTCGGCTTTGGATTTGGGCTGGTGTTGGTTGCCGAGCGGGCCGCTTCGAGTTCGCCCCAAGGCGCGAATTCGCCGCCATCCGCAACCGGGGAGCCCGTGCCCGCCTATCACGCCGGTGCCCCGCAGGGTGCGCTTCCCCAGACCATGAACCCCGAACTCTTCCCTGATCCCATGGTTCAAAATGCCTACGCGATCGCCGCAAAGATCAAGAAGACGCTATATCAGCAGCCCTGCTATTGTCATTGCGACCGCAACCAGGGCCACGGCAGCTTGCTCGATTGCTTCGCCAGCAAACACGGTGCGGGATGCAATATCTGCATCGATGAGGATTTCTACAGCTACGAGCAATCCCGCAAAGGCAAGACCGCGGCGCAGATTCGGGCCGGCATCATCAAAGGCGACTGGCAATCGGTGGACCCCACCAAATACCAACAACCGTTACCCGCGAAGTGAGCCGCACGCGCCGCTCGATGCTCCCGGCGGAGGATTCTGAAGAAGCTTCTTGTCACCACCCGGGGGAGTCCGTAAACTGCTTTTACCAGCCAAAATAGGAGGAAGAATGCGTTTTCGCGTGAAGATGTGTGTGGCGCTGCTGACGACGGCCCTTCTGGTTGGTTTAGTCCCGGCCCGGGCCCAAGACAAGCAACACGTCGTCTCTCTCGGCGATTTGAACAAGGACGCCCGGCGGCCGGCCGAGACGCGTCAGGCAAACGAAGAAGCCGTTCGAACACTGCTTTCTTCCGAAACCGCGCAAAAAGCGCTGAAATCCTCGAACCTCGAATATCAGAAAGTGGATAAGGCCGTTGGACAATTGAACGATGAAGATCTTGCCAAGCTCGCCGAGCGCTCCCGCCAAGCGCAGCGCGATTTTGCCGCGGGACGCATCTCCGATCGGGACTTGCTGTGGATCATCGTGATCGCCCTGGCCATCATCGTCCTGGCGATAGCGCTTCGCTGATCCCCGCGCTGGAGGAGTCCTAGTTTACGCGAACACCTCGGATCGCTTGCGGCATGCTCCTGTTCCTGGGACGTTCGATTCACCCCTCCCCCCAGGAAACAGCCGGAGTGTGGCTCGATGTGCCCTACGTGAAACAGAGCGAGGATGGCTGCGGGTCTGCCGCGATCTCCATGATCCTCGAGTACTGGAAAGGCCATGGCGTACAGGTCGGTCGAGAGCGTGCCGACGCCAGCGCGATTCAAAAACAGCTTTATTCACGAAAAGCCCGCGGGATTTATGCCTCTGACATGGAAGCCTATCTCAAAGATTCGGGCTTTCGCGTGTTTCCTCTGAGCGGAGATTGGAAAGACCTTCTCGAACAACTAAAACAGGGCCGGCCGCTGATCGCGAGCGTTCAGCCAGGCAGCGCCCGAACCCCGCTACACTACGTGGTGATAACCGGCATCGATTGGCAAAGCGGGGCCGTGTTCATCAACGATCCTCGGCGGGGCAAGCTTCTCCGGGTCGAGCGCGCGGATTTCGAAAAAGAATGGCGGCCAAACCGCAATTGGATGCTGCTGGTTCTCCCCAAAAAGGCCGTGTGATCCGATTTCTAGTCGCGGTATTGATCCTCTGTTCGCCGGTGTTCCCCGAGAGTCAGTCCTCTGAACCAGCCCGGCTGATTGCGGCACAAAGTGCCTTGGATGCCGGGCACTGGGCCGAGGCAGCCACGCTTGCCCGAGGCCCGGCCGATCAATCACCAGAACTTGATTTCCTGGCGGGGCTGGCCCTCGCGCGCATGGAAAAATGGAGCGAATCGAAAGTGGCATTCGAGGCAGGATTTCGGAAGGCCCCCAAGGATCCGCGGTTTTTGGTTGAGCTGGCAGGCCTTGCCTACAAGCAAAAGGATTTTCGAACCGCAAAACAGCGCCTCGAGGAGGCGCTCGGCCTGAATCCCGAAGACGCGTACTCGCGCGCGTTTCTCGCCACGATTTATTTCCTCGAAGGCAACCTGGAAGCAGCCTTGAAGTATTGGAATCCCGAAGACCAGCCGCGGCTGCGGAGTGTCGCCTTCGCGCCGTCGCTGCGGCTGGCCGAATCCCTCCGGAACCGCGCGCTGGCATTTAACGCTCCGCAAATCCTGACGGGTGATGCGCTGCTCGCGACCCAATCACGGCTGGACCATTTGGGCATTTTTTCTAGTCAGCGGATCGAACTCCATCCGGCGGAGTCCGGGAATTACGACCTGACACTTCACCTGGCGGAGCGAAACGGCTGGGGCCATTCCAAGGCAGACGGCATCGTTTCGCTTCTAAGCGGCTTGCCTTACGCTACCGTCTATCCGGAGCTTTACAATCTCGGCCGCGATGCCGTGAATTTGACCTCGCTCGGACGATGGGATCCGGAAAAGCGCCGCCTTTCTCTCGCGCTTTCTCTGCCGCTCTGCGGCGATCCCCGCCTGCGCTTGCGCCTTTACACCGATGCCCGCAACGAAAATTGGGATTTGGCGCAAACTTTTCTTGGCGTGGGCACGCCGCTGACGGACTTGAACATGCGCCGCGCCGCAGTTGGAGTGGAAGCGCATTCCATTGTGAATGGCCGCTGGAGCTGGAGCGCCGGCGCGGAGGTGGCCCATCGGAATTTTCGAAATCTCAGCGGTCACACTTCGCCGGCCGAGCGCGCGTTTTTCACCGGCGCTACGTCGGTTGCAGGATGGCTGGGCGTCCAGCGAACGCTGGTGCGCGTGCCGGAGCGACGTTTCACGCTGGATTCCTCGGCCGAGGCAAAGGCCGGCCGGGAGTTTCAGGATGCGCTCGGGCCGTTCGCCGCGCTCCGCGGATCACTTCGCGCGCATTGGTTTCCGCGCGCAAAAGGCGACGACTATGAGATGCAGGCGCAGATTCGTGCAGGCGCGACCGCCGGCAAAGCGACTCTCGATGAACTGTACGAATTGGGCGTCGAGCGCGACAATGACCTCTGGCTTCGCGCTCACCCCGGAACGCTTGGCGGCCGCAAGGGTGCCGCGCCGCTCGGGCGGCGATTTTTTCTTGCAAATTGGGAGGTGGACAAGAACATCTATCAAAACGGCCTCTTCACCGTAAAGCTCGGCCCATTTCTCGACACTGGCGCGGTGGCCGATTCCTCAAGACTGTTCGGCTCACGGCGCTGGCTCTCGGATACCGGCGCGCAATCGAAGGTTCGGGTCTTGGGAAACCTGACTATCGCGCTGTCCTACGGAGAGGACTTGCGCGGCGGGCGAAACGTCTTCTACGCTACGGTTCTACGCTGATCCGGTTTCTGCCGAGGATTGGGGATTTCAAGGCTGAAGTAACGCGAATGCTGTTTCTCCCGTCTCACAAGCAGATCGCATGGTGGGCGGGTCCTGAACGAGTGGCAACTGCCGTGGTTTCAAACTTAATCTAAACAGAGGCAGGTTATGTCAAAACGATTTTTTTCTGTTGGTTCGATCCTTGCGGTCGTTGGTGTTTTGGCAGCAGCCCTGGCGGGCGCCGGGCTGCGCGCGCCGGCGGGAGCGACAGATAAGCCAAATTCGTGGGGATTCGACACCGCCAATCTCGACAAAACCTGCAAGCCTTGTGACGACTTCTACCAGTTCGCAATGGGCGGGTGGATGAAGGCCAATCCGATTCCGCCGGAATATTCAAGCTGGGGCACTTTCACCGAACTGGCGGACAAAAACCAGCGGAACCTGCGGCAGATTCTCGATGACGCGGTGAACGCCAAGGCTCGGCCCGGATCGAACGAACAGAAGATCGGCGATTTCTATGCCAGCTGCATGGACACGCCGGCGATCGAGGCGGCCGGAACGAAGCCGCTTGAGGCAGAAATAGCGCGGATTGCTGAAATCAAGAATGTTTCGCTTCAGTTCCAATCAAGATGCCAAGGACAGCACCCGCGTGATCGGAGGCGCTTCACAAGGCGGGCTGGGGTTGCCGGAACGTGAATACTACCTGAAGGAAGACGACCAATCGAAGCAGCTGCGCGCGGCCTACACCAAGCATGTTGCGAAGATGTTCGAATTGCTCGGAGATAGCGCAGACCAGTCGGCCGCGGAAGCGGCCACCATTCTGAAGATCGAAACCGCGCTGGCAACCGCTTCGATGAAAAATACCGATCTGCGCGATCCGGACAAGACCTATCACAAGATGATGTTGGCGGAGCTGAAGACCCTGACGCCAAATTTCTCCTGGGAAGCCTATTTCAAGGCCATGGGACATCCGGAATTGAAAGAAATCAACGTCGGCCAGCCGGAGTTTTTTAGGGCCCTCGACGCACAGTTATCGGCAACTCCTTTGGGCGACTGGAAAACCTACCTGCGCTGGCATCTGGTGAATGCGGCGGCGCCCGGGCTTTCTGAAAAGTTCGTCGCTCTTGATTTTGCTTTTCGCGGCAAGACGCTCACCGGCGCCATGGAAATCCAACCGCGCTGGAAGCGCTGCGTGCAGGCCACCGACCGCGTGCTCGGCGAGGCCCTCGGGCAAGTCTATGTGCAGAAATATTTTCCGCCGGAGGCCAAAGCCCGCGCGCTCGAGATGGTGCACAACCTGCTTGCCGCGCTTGGTGATGATTTACAGACGCTGCCCTGGATGGGACCGGATACTCGCGCCGAAGCCACCGCGAAGCTCAAAGCTTTCGCGGTGAAAATCGGCTACACCGACAAGTGGCGCGATTATGCGGCGCTCGAAATCGGCCGCAGGTCCTACGCCGAAAACCAATTGCTTGGCGCCGAATTCGATTTCGCACGCCGGCTGAACAAGATCGGCAAGCCCGTGGACCGCACGGAATGGGGAATGACACCGCCAACCGTGAACGCCTACAACAACAGCAGCATGAATGAAATCGTTTTTCCCGCCGGCATTCTGCAGCCGCCCTTCTACGATCCGAAAGCCGATGACGCGGTGAACTACGG
>QHZC01000642.1 GCA_003224515.1 Acidobacteriota bacterium | reverse complement strand
AAAGAGAATTATTTCCTCCAACTCAGATTTAATTCGGTGCGAGAGAGCCGCGGTCTCACGTTTGTGAACGACATGGGCTGCCTTACGACCGTTACGCCGATTGATTGACGACCGGCCTAGCCGCTCGACTAACGACCGTTAGGCTGGTAACCCGACAAAGACGAGGAACAAGTCGAGGAACAAACTAGGAACAGAATACCGCAAAACAGGGTCAAACAAGCCCTAACAACCACCACGTAAATCATTGAAAGGCAAAGACGGGCTAAAACTTTTTACAACTCATAACCCGAAGGTCGCATGTTCAAATCGTGCCCCCGCAACCATTCCAAGAAACACAAAACATAAGGGGTTGCGCACCAGGAGCAACCCCTTTTTCTCGGCGGAATTTGACGCCTTCGCAACCCGAACGTCATCAGCGCATCCCCGCAGTCAATACTCATTGATTTACAAAGCCTTGCTCAGTCACATCGGTCGGCTCTTGCTGCTCTTGGGACGAATTTGGGACAGAAGTCAATTTCTTCTCTGCGATTTCCGGTGCAGATCGGGCAGCCCGCTGTGACAAATCCCCTACCACCCTGTGCCCAGACGGCAGCTCATCTACAAAGCAATCGAAGGTATCGCAACGAATCTCAGTTTGAAGTGCCCGCAGCAAATTTCGTTCCGATCCACGCACCAACAACCTTCCGGCAGCCAACTGGTCCCTGGACGATTGACCGCTCCTTGGCCGCGGGATGCATGCTCAGCGCAAATGCCACCAGTGCCCACACAACCAGCGCTATCCAAAGAAAGGGATCATGCGCTCCCGGTGCCCTCGTAGGCGGTCTATAACTTGGGACGGAAATATCGAACCTCCCAGCCAATTGAAATCCGGTTCTGTCGCAAGGATCGCTGGATTATTGGCAAAAAAGAAGCAGTTCAACAGTCTCGAATGTGTTCAGCTCAGTCCATGGTTAGGGGCAATTCGCAATGGTGAGCGTGATGACCTGGATCATGCCGCTCGAGGGCTGAGCCGAATCGCCTGGACTCACCCGTGCGGTGAAGGTACCAAGGACGTTGCCAACGCCGCTGAATACAAGGGTAGGGCCCTGCGGTGGTGGCGAAATGGGGAAATTGATCCCGGCTGGCCAACTGGCTGAGTAGAAGCCCCAGTTGAACGGCGGAACACCGCCCGTCGTCTGCACCGTAAAGGAGTAAGCCTGACCCAAGCAGGCGATCGGCCACATCGCGGGACTGGTGATGACGAGCGGATCAGCAATCAGCAGAGTGTATTGTGTCGTCGCCGTATCGGGCGGACTAGCCGAATCTGTCGCTATGATCGTAAAGGCATAGGTACCGTTGGTAGTGGCTACGCCGTTGAGTAGGCCGCCGCTGCCGAGCACCCACCCCGGCGGCAGTATCCCGGAACCCACCGACCAAGTGACGTTCCCCGTACCGCCGGTCGTGGAGAATTGCTGCTGATAGTTCACGCCGCGTGTAGCGCCTGCGCCCAACGAGGTGGGTGAGATCTTCAGAGGATCGACCGCGCCACTAATCTGTATCTGGTACACCATGTCGGGACGCGCGTCACCGCGTTCGTCGAAAACATGCGCGTAGAATGTGGTCTGCGTGCTGCCCGCACCTGGGACTTGCAGGTCGAGTGCGCTGTCCGTGGTGGTGGCATCGATATCGTCGTTCAGGCAAGGAGAATTGTAGGCTGGTGTGGTGCACGTCGCCAGTCTTTGGCCGTTGCTATCCAGGATTTCGAGCACAGGGTCGAGAGGATTGTTGCCGTAATAGCTCTGGCCGCGAACCTGAATGTGAACGACGCTGCCACCGGTGCCAGTCACCCGGTAGTAATCGCTGTCCGGATTTGCCGTAGAACCCGTGATCGGAGCGATATAAGGACTGATCGATGCCGGCCAATATCCGTTGCCCAAGGGAGTTGCCGTAGCAATCGAATCATTGCGTCCCAAAGCCTTCCTCACGAGCATGGTATAGGAGCGGGACGACGTCTGTGGTGGTGAACCGGAGTCCGTTGCCTGAATCGTCGCTGGGAACGAGCCGAGCTGCGTGGGCACTCCGTCAATGTATCCGTTCGAAGAGTCTAACGCGAGCCCGGGCGGCAACTGGCCTTGGCCAGGGACAAGGTTCCAAATAAACGGTGGAGTTCCTCCGAAGAGCGGGACCTGAAAATGATACAAAAGACCCAGCGGGGCAGGCGGGGCGTCGCGGCCTGTGATCTGAAGGGGGACTGGTTTTACTTGAAGGGTAACACTCTCACTTGCGACATAGTTTGGAGAGCTGGAATCGTTAACCTGAAGTACAAAGTTGTAGGTACCAAGCTGAGTGGCCACGCCATTCAGTGTTTGGCCTCCCATACCGATCTGTACGATTCCGGGCGGCAATTTGCCAGACACGATGCTCCATATGTAGGGTGGTTGGCCTCCGATGGCTTGCAGCGGCTGGTAGTAAGCCTGCTTCAGAATTGCGTTCTGGAGCGTGCCGACGATTTGCAATTGCAGCAGCAAGTTAATGGAGCCTGGTTGCGTATCGCTCTGCTGGGGAGAACTGGAGTCCTTGACAGAGACCGAGTAATTGAAAGTGCCGGTCACAATCGGGGTACCACTGACCTGTCCCGTGGAGGTGTTTAGCGCCAGTCCTGCTGGCAGTCCTGGGACGGACCATTGGTATGGAGGGCTACCGTTTACGGCCGTAAATGAGTCCGAATAGCTCTGGTTCGCCACGCCGTGTTGCAGGTTCGATTTAGTAATGGCCAGATTGTCGTCTACGGCTATTCCAAGATTTAAAGCGGCCGTCTGAGGAACCGTATTATCCTTAACCTCTACGGTGAACTGGAAGCTGCCGGTTTGAGTGGGGGTACCCGAAATATTGGCATCGAAGGCGTTCGTGCTACTCGCCACCAATCGCAATCCCGGAGGCAATTGCCCTGCTGAGATTGTCCAACTAACCGGCATCTGTCCCTGCGCTATCATCAGCAACGAGTACGGCGCATTCAAATGAGCTTTGGCCAGCGTCACGGGCTTCAGCGTCAACGGAGCGAAATTTCGGAAGGTCATGCTTGCCTTCACGGAGCTCCGGGAGTCGGACACCTGAAAGATCACGACCTCGTCAGATCCCACCCCTGGTGTGCCTGAGATCACGCCCGTGGACGCATTAAGATCTAAACCAGTCGGCAATATCCCAGAGAACACCGACCACGTTAGACTACCGACCCAGCCAGTGGCCTGCAGCGTGAGACTAAAGGGCACTCCAACCACAACGCCAACGACACCGGCAGTTGTTATGGTTAAGGAGGATGAAGGAGACGTCGACGGATCATGGCTCGTGCCTCCGCCACATGAGGTCAGCGCAAGGCAGAGAAACAACGTCGCAATGTTCCGTGCACCGGAAAAATCCAACTTCACGAGGATTACCCTGCATCTCTGTGATCGATGACCCTAGCCCACAATCGATGTAAGAGTTGCCACGGCCAACGGAGCATCCCGTCTTCGTACTGGTCAAATCGCGGCGGCGTGTCGTTGAGGATGATATTGATCCCACTGACAGTTTGGCCGCCTCCGACCGTGATCGGATCCTTCTGGGATTGGTCGTCATACGCCGATTCGTACTGGTGCCAGTATTTATTAGCGTACACCATATAAGGTAAGCTCAGGGGGCCGACGGACGAGCTGCCGAGGAAGGCGGAGTTGATATTTTCCACCTGAACCGTGTACGTCCCCGGCGGTACCGGAATCTCGAAATACCCAATCAGCGCTGGATCGCGGCTGCCGTACGGGCTCCCGCTGGTGTTGGTACCACTGAACGGCTGGCCCGGGTTTCCGGTGAAACGGTAGCCCGAAACCACGGAGACGGCGGTGGTCTTCGACTCATCCTGGGGGGTGGAAGGATCGTCCACGCGCCGGGCGATGACATTGATTCCCTGCACTGGCGTGATTCCGTCAGAAAAGAGGATCACACCGCTGATTGTGCCGTAGTTGGATGCATAGCTATTTCCCGGATAGAGTTTGGAGATCCAGGCCATATCGTCGGGCGCCAACTTTGGCAATCCCAGCGATACCCTTGTCTGGCAGTAGAAAAAGGGAAACATCAGCGGCAGTCCGGCGACGTCGTCGGGATTGCAGCTGAGCACCGCCTGCATCAGCACTTCGACGTTGATTTGCGAATGGTCCAGCCCGGAGAAATGGCCGAGTTCGTGCGTTATTGCCTGGTCGAACTCATCAGCAGTGAGTTCGTAGTTCGAGACTCCATCAAATACGCCGTCCTGAAACTCCCCGTTCAACAATACCAGAGCGGAAATAATGTGGCCTGTGGTGGCGTTCACTTTGCAGATTCCTGCAAATCCGATAACGCCTGGATCGATCCCCAACCCCGCACGGATTGCACCGTTCGCATCAAAGATCACTGGTGTTTGCGTGCCGTTGTGGCACGCGGTCAAAACCGCGTTGTAGTCTGCAACGCTCTTGATATCGGGATTTGCAGGCAGACCAGGTACCGAAATCGCTCCCGCATAGCTAAAGCTGATCGCGGCCGTCGGAACTGACTGCCAGGCTTGAAACATGCTCGCTACGCGCGCAAGGCCTGTTGCGTTGTCGATTACGACTCTTCCAGTGGGATCTGTACTTAGCGGTCCGCTGTCTACGGTGTACTGGATCGGCATCGCCGCTGGGTCCCAGGTAAATGGGGCTCCCTGCTGAGGTGCAGCGGGACCGGTCACGCCGAGAGGGCCGCCGGCAAATACAAGGTCGCCGAGCGCAAAAACCGCGGCCAAGAAAATAGCCGGCGCGCGTAGCGAGGTTCCGCGCTTCACTTGGCCGCTCCGGCGAGGGCCTGAATCGTTTCTTCGAGCGTCACTAATGAGGCACGGCCAGATCCCTGGTTTAACATCGCCCGCGCCCGCGCTGAAAGAGTGATTCCTCGCGCACTGGCCTTGCCCGTCACGCCGGTGAAGAGGCCAACGTTGCCCTGTCCGTTCAGAGCAGAGCCGTTGCCGCTCGCGTCACGCTCCACTCGGAACCGCCCTTGCTCCATTCCAACGGGACTGGTGAGACCGTTCGATGAGATAGGATTGAGAAATAGCAGGAGTTCGCCCGCCTTGCGATAACCGGCGGCATCAGTGGCATCGCGCGCATCCCAGATGTACTGTCG
>QHZC01000641.1 GCA_003224515.1 Acidobacteriota bacterium | reverse complement strand
CGGCGTATATGTTTCAAAGTACTTCATCAACTGGATCACCAAGCCGATGCTCGACGCATTGAGGGGGGCCCATCTCGATCACAACCTCGTTTACACGCATCCCGCCGGATATCTGAATCTGGTAATCACACTCGGAGTCTACCTGGGGCTGGTGCTGGCCTCACCCATTGTGCTTTACCAGATATGGCTCTTTGTCGCTCCCGCTCTGTACAAGCACGAACGCGGCGCGATTACCGGTTTCATGTTCTCCACGGTCTTCCTTTTTCTTGCGGGAATCGCCTTCGGCTATTTCGTCACTCTCCCGTATATCCTCAAGTTCCTCGCCGGCTTCCAGGGACCGGCCGTGCCCATGATCAGCATCAACGAGTATTTCGACCTGACGCTCATGGTGCTCCTTGGGCTCGGGCTGGTTTTTGAATTGCCGATTCTGATTTTCTTTTTGTCGCTTTTCGGCATCGTCACGCCGAAATTTCTGTGGAAGAATTTCCGCTATGCCATTCTGATCATCGCGATCGTCGCCGCCATCGTGACGCCCACTCCCGACGCCATGACCATGCTCATCTTCATGGCGCCGATGGTCGGGCTGTATTTTGTGGGGATTGCGGTCTCTGCCGTTGTGACGCGGCGGCGCGAGCGGCGGCTGGCTACGGCGGTGGAGGCACGGTAAATGGCTTCGTTTTCTAGAATAATTCTGAGCACGGGAGCATTTGTGTGCCTCATTCCTACAGGTTTGACGGGATGCAAGACCACTGGGAACGATTCGAGCGGGACAGCCACGCAGTCTCCGTTCGTGAGCGCGGTAGCTTCCCCTTCCCCACAATCCGCCGATGACGCCCTCGCGCCGGAGAAAACCGGCGGATTCGACGGCAAACGCGCGTTCGCACATGTCGCCAAGCTAGTCAGCTTCGGTCCTCACCCATCGGGCTCACCTGCTATCGCACAGGTGCAGGAGTATCTGCTCTCGGAATTGAAGAGCTATGGCTGCAGCGTCGAGACGGACGCATTCAGCTCCGACACCCCCGCCGGGCGCCTCCCCATGAAAAACATCCTGGTGAAAATCCCCGGCGATAAGCCCGGCGTGATTCTCCTCGGCACACACTACGACACGAAAAAGCTGGATAATTTCGTCGGGGCCGACGACGGCGGTTCCTCCACGGGGGTAATGCTGGAACTTGCCCGCCTTCTCTGCACCCAGCACGGTCGCTATGCGGCATGGATCGCCTTCTTCGATGGCGAGGAGGCCGTCAAAGATTGGAGCGAAACAGACAGCCGCTACGGAAGCCGCCAGATGGCTGCGCGCCTAGCCATCAGCGGGGACATCTCAAAGATAAGAGCTTTCTTGCTGGCCGACATCGTTGGCACGCGCGCGCCGCACTTCAAGAGGGAAAGCAGCTCCACGAAATGGCTCGTCGATCTTATCTGGAGAGCGGCGCGGAATCTCGGTTACGCAAACATATTCGTGGATGAATCCGCTCCGATTGATGACGATCACGATCCATTCTTGAAACGCAATGTCCCTTCCGCCGATGTCATCGATCTGGACAGGGAACATGATGTACCTTACTGGCACACGCCACAGGACACCTTGGACAAGATCAGCGCCAGAAGCCTCGCGATTGTTGGCCATGTGTTCCAGGAATCTGTGAAACAACTTCAGGCTAAGTAGTTAGATATTGCAAGGTATTCGCCGCATTTACGCCTCGAATCGCAAGTCCTTGCCCTTTTGCACCGCCGCGTGTTTCCCAAAATCCTCATCATTCCGGTAAGGAAAATCCGATCGGTAATGGCTACCCCGGCTCTCTTCGCGTGCCAATCCCGAGCGCGCAATCAACAACGCCAGCGTATGCAAGTTCTTTAGCTCGTGTCCCGCGCGCCCAGGCTTTTCCGATTTGGGCAGCTCTAGTGTTTGCAACTGCTTGATCGCATCCGTCAATTCCTTTCCACTTCGTAGAATCCCAACCTGTCGCCACATCACGTCTCGAATTTTCGTCCGTAACGCGCAGGCCGCCGATGGCTTTGAAGCCGCTCTTAGCGGTTCCTTTTGTGCGGGCGAAAAATTCTCCGGCAGCGGCGCAGGACTACCGGGCAGCGCCGTGCCGCTCCGTTTCCCGACCGGGGCGTCCTCGATCATCGCTTGCCCGGCGCGCGCACCAAAAACCAATCCTTCGAGCAGGGAATTGCTCGCCAGCCGGTTGGCACCGTGCACGCCCGTCGCGGCGGTCTCGCCCGCGGCATAGAGGCCCGGAAGCGAAGTGCGGCCCCGCAGATCGGTCTTCACTCCACCCATCATGTAATGCGCGGCGGGACAAACCGGTGCCAAGTCCGTTGCCAGGTCGAGGCCATAGCCCGCGCAGGTCTCATAGATTCGCGGGAACCGCTTCTTCAGAAACTCCTCAGTCTTTTTCGTCATGTCCAGATACACATGCATGCTTTGTGTGCGGTACATCTCACTGACGATCGCGCGCGCCACGATGTCCCGCGGGGCCAGCTCCTGCGCTTCGTTGTAGCGCTTCATGAATCGTTCGAGGCCGATATTGCGCAGCACGCCGCCTTCACCGCGCAGCGCCTCGGACAGAAGAAACCGCGGCGCCCCCTTGACCGCCAGTGCCGTTGGATGGAATTGCATGAACTCCATGTCGGACAGTACGGCGCCTGCTTCGTAAGCGATGGCCATGCCGTCTCCGGTGGCCACTTCGGGATTTGTCGTTTCCCGGTAGATTTGCCCCAGCCCGCCCGTGGCCAGCAGCACCGCTCCGGCCCGCAACTCGTGCTCCGAACCGTCCGTTTCATCGATGAAGCGCAGCCCCGCGACGCGCCCCCGCTCCACAATCAATTCCGTCGTGAAAGCGTGCGCGCGCAGGTGCAGGTGCGGAATCGTGTGCGCCCGCGCGAGCAGCGCCCGGCTGATCTCCCGGCCGGTCGAATCGCCGTGGGCATGCAAGATACGCGAGCGGCTGTGCGCGGCTTCGCGTGTAAAAGCCAGTTTCGTTCCCGCCCTGTCGAATTCCGTTCCCCACTCGATGAGCTGGGCGATGTACTTCGGACCTTCTTCAACCACTAGGGCTACCGCCTCGGGGCGGCACAAGCCATCTCCGGCATTGATTGTGTCCTGTTCGTGTAACCCGATTTCATCTTCGTCCGAGAGGGCCACGGCGATCCCTCCCTGTGCCCAAGCTGTTGCGGAATCGCTCAAATTGGATTTCGCCAGAACCAGTACGTTTCCGGCCGCGCTCAGCTCGATCGCCGCGCGCAAACCCGCGATTCCGCTGCCGACCACGGCGTAATCGGCACGATAGTTTTTGTGGGAGTTGGTCATTGGAGTGAGGAGTTTGTCGACTCCGTATGGTAGCACGAAGGAATTGCGCCTATAAGAACGGCGGGTCCGGCATGCGATGCAAGCGAGGCGTGTGTTACATTGAAAATGTCTCGCCAATGAAATTGAAACGCATTCTCGTGAAATCGTCGGCTGGTCCCTACTCTGTCGTTTCGGGCGCGGGAGCGATTCGCCGCGCCGCGCTGGAAATTGCTGCACTCGGGCGGTTTTCAAGTTTCCACGTTGTATCCTCTCCGAAAGTCTGGCGCGCCGTAGGAAGAACGGTCCAGCGCGGGTTGCAGCTTTCGAAAGGCGGCTCCATTCATCTCTTCGATGACGCCGAATCCGCAAAGAATCTCCGCAGCGTGGAACAGATCACACGCTCATTGTGTCGTGCAGGCGCCGACCGCCAATCACTTGTGGTCGCGGTTGGCGGTGGCGTGGTCGGCGATGTAGCCGGATTTGCCGCTGCCGCTTTCTTACGCGGAGTGAAACTTGTGCACATCCCGACGACGCTCGTCTCTCAGGTGGACAGCTCGATCGGCGGCAAGACCGGCGTCAATCTTCCCGAAGGGAAAAACCTGGTCGGATCGTTCTATCCGCCCCAGTTGGTTCTCACCGATCCGGAGCTGTTGCGTACGCTCTCCGATCGTGAATTCCGCGGCGGGCTCGCGGAGGTCATCAAGCACTCTATTATCGCGGATGCGGAGATGTTCGCGATTCTCGAAAAAAACATGGAGAGAGTGTTGCGGCGCGATCGCTTGGAGCTCGGCTTTCTAGTCCCCCGCAACGTGCAGATCAAAGCGCGGGTGGTCAGTCGTGACGAACGTGAGTCGGGCTTGCGGGAAATCCTTAATTTCGGTCACACCTTTGCCCATGCTCTGGAAAGTGTGACGAAATACCGCCGCTATCAGCACGGTGAAGCCGTAGCCTGGGGCATGATGGCCGCAGCTTTCCTCGGGCACGAACTCGGCCTGACGCGCGCCAACGACGTGTCCCGCATCGTCGCGCTGATTCGCCGCTTGGGACCTCTGCCGTCCTGGCCTCGCGTTCCGGCCACGGCGTTGCTCCGCGCCATGCGCTCCGACAAGAAAACGCGCAGCGGAATCCTTCGTTTCGTTCTCTCACCCCGTATCGGTGAAGCACGGTCGTACGACACCGTTCCTTTTCACGTCGTGGAACGTGTTCTCCATTTCACGCCCCGCCTCATCACTTCGAGCAACAAGCTTTCGCTAGGACGTCATGGCTGAGGTCGCCGCACCGGTCAAGGGAACCCGGCCCGAGGGCGCTGCCACTGAAGCCGACGCTTCAAAAAAAGTCCGTGAGATGTTTTCGGGGATCGCCCCGCGCTACGATCTGCTCAATCATCTCCTGTCGTTGCAGCTCGATCGCCTTTGGCGAGCGCGCACGGCCAGCCGTTTGCAATCCATTCTCGATCGGCCCGATGCCCTCGTCCTCGATCTGTGCTGCGGAACCG
>QHZC01000640.1 GCA_003224515.1 Acidobacteriota bacterium | reverse complement strand
GAGGTGTGCAGCGTAAACGGTCGAGGTCTCCGCGCCAGCTTCAGCCCGGCCTCTTCCGGCGTCCGGTCGCCCTTGCTGTTATTGCACCGGTAGCAGCAGGCCACCAGGTTTTCCCAGGTGGATCGCCCGCCGCGCGACCTTGGCACAACGTGATCCAGCGTCAACTCCGAGCTCGGAAATACGCGCACGCAGAACTGGCAGGTGTTGCGGTCCCGCAGCAATATATTTTTCCGCGAAAGCGCCCGGCTTTGCTGCGGAATATGCCGGTACGCCAGCAGGCGGATCACGGACGGCACTCTGTGTGCGTGCGCCGCCGAATGCACTTCCGTGTTGTGCATCTCTTCGGCCTGCGCCACGCCCTTCAGCATCAAGACCATGG
Organism: Acidobacteriota bacterium; assembly: GCA_003224515.1. GTDB lineage: Bacteria > Acidobacteriota > Terriglobia > Acidiferrales > UBA7541 > Acidiferrum. Next base: position 9,502 of record QHZC01000640.1, on the reverse strand, counting down.
CGCGCCGCACCGCCGTCACGTTGATCGGCTCGTACGTCGCGTTTAGCACCAGCACCGGCTCCTGCATCAGCGATACACGGCGCGTCGAAATTAGGTTGTGGGATCTACTGCCTGCGGGACCCTCGGAACCGGACATAACCTCGCCCGCCGCTTCGGGGGTATAGCGCCCCCGGGAGTCGACCGACATGTGCCGGTTTGCGCCCATCGCGCCTTCCTCAGATTATCTTACCACGCTCTGGGTGTCTGGCAGGGGGTTTCCCACGGCTCGTGCTACGGCCAGCCCCATCTCGGACTTGGCTCCGGCCTTGCGCAGCGCTCGCGCACAGGCATCCAGCGTCGCTCCAGCTGTCAATACATCATTTACCAGTAAGACGCCTAGATTGTCAATTTGGCTGCCTGAACGTGTGGCAAAAACGCCACGCACCGACTCCCAACGCTCCTCCAAGGTCAGCACTTTCTTGTCCGGCCGCGTCCGTATCAGCAGCACGGCTTAGTTCCTCGATTTCGGAGTCCAGGTTTATCCGGCAATGGGAGCCTTTTGCAGGGCATAAGTTCTCTGTCCCGGCAAGCCGGGCAAAGTGGCGGCTCCCTCACTTTCACATGCCCATCCAGGCAGCGGAGGCCCGCAAACCTCGCATACCATGTTGGGCACCCGTTCAAAGGACGAAAGGCATTCTTCACAAATGGGAACCCGGCTCGCGCTTGTCGGCAGCCTCTCCGAGATTCCGCATCCGGAGGGAAAAACACCTTGACGGTCGCATCGCGGATCTCTGCGAGCCAGCCCTAACCTGGTCTGGGCCAGCTGCGCACACCTCCAGCGCCGCGCCCCCGCCATGCTGCTCTGGGGGAACTTCCGTCCGCCACGCACCCAGAAATCCACTCTTCTTTTTATGGCCATTAAAGACGTGATGTAGTCAAGAGTAGCAGAGTTTTCGGGAACGGATCTGTAGTGCTGAGTCGGAACTTGTCCCGACCCGGTCGGGAGACCTGTGCCTTTAACTATTCCTCACCAATCATTGCAGCAGGCCTTGCTCCATCCTTTCCTGGCAAGCCAGGCAATGCTTTGCCCAAGGTACCGCTTCCAGCCGCTTCTGTTGCATCTCCTCCTGGCAATTGGCGCAGACGCCGTAATCGTCGGTCTGGATGCGTTTCAGCGCCGCATCGATCATGTTCAGGATCGTGCGGTCCGTGTTGGTCATCCCAAACAGAAACTCCTTGGTATAGGAGTTGGCCGCCTTGTCCGCCAGGTCCACCGTCGGATCTTCGTCCGCCGTGCGGCCCTCTTCCTGCGTCCGCGCGATAGTCTTAGTCAGCTCTTCCCGTCGCGTCAGCAATTTCTTCTTGTAATACTCCAGCCTTTTCTCGTCCATGCCTGCCTTGACCCTTGTATAAGAACATCCCCTCGTTCAGTGCGCTCTCCGGGGCCATCTAAAAACTACGTAGTGTAGGCCGAGTCAACAGCGGTGTCAAGGCGACGCGCGCCTTTCGTTCCCGGTACCCTTTTTGGACTCCCTTGGGGGCGCGTAGTGCCGGAGAGGTCTCAGCGGAGGGGAGAGATCTCTCTGCCTGTCTCGAATGTAGTGTGCTGCGCAATTCGAAGGAGTGCCAAGGGCGATCGCCACTCGACCGGCAATCTCTACAACGGCTCGGGGTGGGCGGCCAGGGCCTCGCGATACACCTTGAGATTGCCTTTGTCCACGACCACCGTGCCGGTGTCCACGTTCGTAGGCATCGGCGTCGCCAGCGCGGTGCGCCAGTCTTTGAATTGATGTACCGCGTTGTGGTGCAGGTCGTCGAGGAACTTTAGCCCGTAGTAACTCATGACGTAAGGCTTTTGCGTGATTGTGGCCGTAATTGCGCCACGCTCGATCCAATCCAGTGTCTCAGGATCGTTATCGAAAGCCACAATCGGCAGCTTCCCCTCCATACTGAAGCGGTGCAGCGCTCCCGCGGCGCCGGCCCCCCCTGACGCCTCCAGGCAAATAATTCCGTCTACTTTTTCTTTCTTCTGAATCACGTCGGAGATTTGGTCAAACGCGGTTCCCGCGTCGCCCTTGTTATCCAGGATCTTTGTCAGTTTCAGACCCGGAAAATTCTTCAACGCGTCCGCCACACCCGCCACTCGATCGTCGAGGTTATGCTGTCCCGGAATGGTGATGACCACGATGCTCCCTTTTCCCGGAACGAGCGCCGCCATCCGCTTCAGGCTCTCCCTTCCGGCCTTGAAGTTATCCGTTCCGATGTACAGCACGCGCTTCGAATTCGGCACGTCCGCATCCACGCAGATCACCGGGATGCCCTCGGCCATGGCCTTGTCAATCTCCGTCTGGAAGATCTCGGGCCGCGCCGCGGAGACGCAGATTCCTGCGGGGTGCTGTTCGACGACCTGGCGGAACATTCCTACCTCTCCGTTCGGGTCGTACGTCGTCGGACCGGTGAGTTCGCCCTTTACGCCCAGCGTTTTGGCCGCGTCCAAAAATCCCGCCTGCGCCTCCCGCCAGTACGGCAACTTAATATTCGTAGCCACAAACACATAGCGTTCGGTTTCCTCGTGGTAGGCCTTGGCGCACGACGCAATCAGCGCGGCCCCAGCGAAAACAGAAACAGCTACCAGCCTGGCCCCTTGTCTTCTCATTGGAATGCTCCTTTCGCACTCAGTCCCGCCCGCGGGGCGTTTTCTCGCACCATCGGAAAATTCGGGCCTCGGCACAGCCTGGTTGGAAAAATTTCGAACGAACGGGCGAGGTCACCCCCCACTTCCACGGCTACTTCGCTTTCGCTTACTTCTGGTCCGGATTGTTCGATTTCAACCTTATCGCTATGCGAAACCATAGGGCCGCCGCCCCTCTGCTGTCAATCTCCGATCCGCCGGTGCAAAGGGTGTGCTGATAACACGGCGTAAAGCACGTCATGAGACTGATCACAATCTTGGCTTTGCTTGCCAAGTCCCAATCAGGGACGACCGGCCACTTCCTACTACGGCACGATAGGTACGACCAGCGCCGAAGGATGCGCTTTGTCGTGATAAATCACATTCGTCGCTTTGACCATCCGCGTCCCGCGCGCTTGCTCCTCCCCCGTGTTCAGGTTCCGGTCGAACCGCGGAAAGCTGCTGCTGGAGACTTCCAGCCGCAGCTTGTGCCCCGCGAGAAACACATTGCTCGTCGCCCACAGGTCCACTGTGATGTGATACGTTTCGCCCGGATTCGCCAGCTCCGGTTTCTCCTGCGAATTCCGGTAACGCAGCCGCAGAATTCCGCTCGTCAGATTCTGCGCAAACCCGTTCGGCCAAACGTCCACGAGCATCCCCGTGAAGTCCGTATCCACCGCCGAGCTGCTCACGAACAAATCCAGCGAAACCGGCCCGGTCACTTCCGTGTCCTTCCGAAACACCGGCGTGGTGTACACCAGCACGTCGCCGCGCGCCTCCGTCGGCCGCTGATCTTCCGGCCCAATCCCCGTCGGTAGCGCCCCGCAGCACAGCGGCCCGCCAATCGTCGGTGCCGCGTCGCTCGGATCGTAAACGTACTGGTCGGCCTTCTCCTCTGCGGGAGCCACGGTACTCAACACCCCGCCACCCGCCAACGCGTTTGCCGCACCCTCGGAATGCAGGTAATACCTACTATTTTTCGCGCGCGCCAGCGGCCAGTCCTCTTCTTCGCGCCACTCGTTTTTCCCCATTACGAAAATCTTCACCGGTTTTTCTTTCGCAATCCCGTTCGTTTCTCCCTTCAGCAGCCAGTCGTACCAACCGAGCGTCAACTCATCGATATCCAACGGGGCCTTTTCGCCGAAATCCACCGCCCCGATTTTCCGGTCTTGCGAACCTCCCGCGTGTCCCCCGACGAACACGAGCAGCCGCTGCCCGCGCCGCGCCGCTTCCGTGCCCGCTTCCGTCTTCAACCGCACATAATTCTTCAGCGTCCCACCCAGAAAAATGTCGTACCACGCGCCCATGCCGTAGACCGGCACTTGGATCTGCGCATAGTGGTCCTCGATCGACAACTGCTTCCAGTACGCATCGAAATTCGGATGCGCCAGCCAGTCCTTGAAATACGGCGCCAGCCCTTCCGAGGACGGCGGTTCGAGCACCGGGTAGGAGATCAGCGGCAATACCTTGCTCCCGCCCAGCGCATCGGCGTTTTTTTCAACGCGCCGCCGCATGGTGTTTTCCGCCAGCCCGGTCGTCCACGATTCGTTGAACCACTGCTCGAACGCCCCACCTTGATACGTCCAGCCGTCGTGATAATTCGACGCCGTCACATTGGGACAAATCCCCACAAGGTGCAGCGGTTTCGCGATCGCCGCCAAAAACTGCGTGGCCCCCACGTACGATCCGCCAAACATCCCCACCTTGCCATTCGCGTAGGGAAGCGCGGCCGCCCATTCCACCGTGTCATATCCGTCCTGCGACTCATACTTGAACGTGTACCACTCTCCTTCCGACGCAAACCGCCCTCGCACATCCTGGGCAATGACCACGTAACCGCGCGCGGCGGCCTTCAGACCAAAGTTGATCGTTCCGGTCTTGTCATAAGGCGTGCGCACCAGCAGCACCGGATATTTTCCATCCGCTTTCGGCCGGTAAATATCTGCGCGCAGCGTCACGCCATCGCGCATCTTCGCGGCCACGTTGCGCTCCACCGCCACTTCGTAGTTTTCCGCCGCCATCACGGCTGGCGCCACCAGCCGCAAAGTCAACACTAAAGCGGCAAAAAACGGAACGGCTGGCCCGTTAAGCTTTAAGCTCTCTTGCCGATTCTCTTGCATGAGGAAGCCTCCCTGGTGATTTACTCAGTGACTCCTTACGAGTGGTGCAGCCTAGGATGAGTCCTCTCCACTGTCATTAGCCACCCTGAATGAAGAGAAGGTTCTCTCTTCCGCCAGTCGCGAAGCACTCTTCCTTTCCAGTGGTTGACTTTCCGACCCATCTCGTTGCAAATGAGGGGTTGGAAAGAGTGCGCTTCTCCGCAGCGAATCAAGAATGAACATCCTCGACGTCATCGTTGGCAAGCCCCTCAAAACCAGCGATGAGCGCGCCGAACAGATCGGCATCCAGGAAGGCATTCCCATCTTTGGCCTGGACGCACTCAGTTCCGCTGCCTACGGCCCGGAAGCCGCCCTCAGCTTGCTGATTCCTCTCGGCCTGTTCGGCGTGCAGTACATCGTTCCCATCAGCGCGGCCATCATTACACTGCTCGTGATCGTCTATTTTTCCTATCGCCAGACAATCGCTGCTTATCCAACCCGAGGCGGTTCCTACACTGTCGCGCGTTTCAACTTGGGCGTATTTCCCGGCCTCCTCGCCGCCGCTGCGTTGCTGACGGACTACATTCTCACCGCCGCGGTGGGGATTTCCGCGGGCGTTGGCGCACTGGTCTCCGCCGTTCCCTTACTGCAGCCGCACACCGTGGTCCTCTGCGTGGCGATTCTTGCCGTGATCACCAATCTGAATCTACGCGGCGTCCGCGACACCGGCGTGGCCTTCATGGTGCCGACGTATCTCTACGTCGGCACGCTGCTGATCACCATCGCCTGCGGGCTCGTGCGCGTCGCCCTCAGCGGTGGACATCCCGTGCCGGTGACCCCGCCGCCGCCCCCGCCGCCCATGACCGAAGCCGTCACGTGGTGGCTTTTGCTGAAAGTTTTCGCCAGTGGCTGCACCGCGCTGACTGGTGTCGAGGCCGTCAGCAATGGGGTGAAGGCATTTCGCGAGCCTGCCGTGAAAAACGCGCAACGCACGCTGACGGTCATCATTTTTCTCCTGGCTGTGCTGTTGGCGGGAATTTCGTATCTCGTCAAGGTCTACGGCATCGCGGCGACCGCCCCGGCCCGGCCCGGCTACCAGAGCCTTCTCTCCATGCTGATCGCGGCCGTCTTTGGCAAGGGGTTTTTTTACTACCTCACCATCGCCTCGATTCTTTTCGTTCTGTCTCTTTCCGCGAACACCGCGTTCGCCGATTTCCCGCGTCTCTGCCGCGCCATCGCGCAGAACAATTACTTACCGCACGCTTTCGTCTATCGCGGCCGCCGTCTGGTCTACACCTACGGCATCGTAGTTCTCGCACTCCTCACCTGCTTCCTGCTCGTTGTATTCGGCGGCGTCACGGACAAGCTGATCCCGCTCTACGCAGTGGGAGCTTTCCTGGCCTTCACGCTCTCGCAGTTCGGCATGGTCGCGCACTGGCGGAAAAAACGCGGTCCGCATTGGCTAAAGAGCGCCCTGGTCAATGGCCTCGGAGGTTTCGTTACCGGTGTCACTGTCATCGTTGTCCTGGTCGCAAAATTTTCCGAAGGCGCTTGGATTACCATCATTTTCATTCCCTTGCTCATTTTCCTCTTCCGAATCGTGCGTCGCCACTATCACATGATCAGAGTCGCTGCGAGTTCCATTGCTCCCGTCGTCCCCGGCTATCACAGCGCACCGCCGATCGCCGTCGTCCCCGTCGACCACTGGAGCTCCATCTGCAAGCAAGCGATAGAATTTGCCTCACGTCTCTCGCCGGAAATCATCGGCATCCACGTCGAGCCCGGCGGGCATTCCGAACTTTTGCATGCGGAGTGGGAGCGCTACGTCGAACAGCCCTTTCGAGCCGCCGGAGCCCAGCCGCCCAAGCTCACCACTCTGCCGTCTCCCTACCGCTTCATCATTGTTCCTCTTGTTCAATACATTCTCGAGCTGTCGGAAAAGCACCGCGACCGACATACTGTTGTTGTCATTCCCGAGCTCGTCGAAGATCGCTGGTACGAATATTTCCTCCACAACCAGCGCGCCCGCCTCCTGGAATGGACACTCCTGGTCCGCGGCAACCAACGCATTTTCACCGTCAGCGCGCCCTACTACGTCTCGGAACAGGCCGCGAAATAAAGGCTTCGGCATAGGCCGAGAGGAATCCGGCCGACATTCGAAACGCGCCTTTCCCGGCGGTAAACTCCCTAAATTTAGCGATGTTACATCTGGAATTTAACGTAGGTTGTAGCTCGCCAGTTCCGAATCAAGAACTCCATGCCTTGTTGAGAATCATTCCAGAAGAGTTTGAGGTGCCTTTGCTCTGAGAACTTCGTCTTTCACATTAGTCCCGGATACACGTTCCACCGTTCCTTGGGCAGCTTCCGGTTGACGGCCATCAGGAAGCGTGCCGCCGAGGACGGTCGGCGGTGAGTTGCAGGTCCGGGCGGGAGATAAACATGTACTCCGCCCCTCGGAGCATTCTGGCCGTCGCTGTTTTTTTAATGTCGAGCCTTTCCGGAACGGTTGCGTTCCCGCAGACTGTTAAATTCATCCGTCGCGCGGCTGAACCTCTGCCTGTCGCCAACTTGCCTCTTGGTCGGGCACCTTGCATAAGAGAGTCGGGGAGTGCCGTCTCCCTTTCCTACCCGGCTACCCCGGCTAGGGGCGATGTAAAGTCACCCTGCGATGCGTCGGCGATGAGTATGCGATCGGTGAATCCGTGCAATCCCGCGAGCCTGACGCAAATCGGCTGCAAAACGTCCAGAGATCTGGTGCAAGAGGATCTGGCGGCCATGGGGAAACCAGGTCAAAAAATTCTGCGGGCGCGCGATAGAGTTCTCGAGATACTGCAGACCGAAAATGCCTGTTCGGCATGGTTCCGGGAAAAGGATTCGAATCCAGCGGACACCTTTCGAACGCTCGGATTTGAAGTTGACCGCAACGGAGAGGGGTTTGTCCTGGAATCCAAAGGTCCAAGTAACATGACCATTTTCAGGAATCCGTATGTCGCCAAGGTTTTTCAGGGCGATGGACAGTACGCCACAGTCACGATCAACACAAACGGAGCGTTTTTTTATGCAATGGCTGGCGTGGTTGAACTTTGGAAGGAGGGCGGGCCTATAAGCCATCGTGGTCCGCGGCTGACAAACGTGGGGCCTTACGCGGGTGATACGATAAACGCTCAAATGCTGGTCCTCCTTCATGAGTTCGGGCATGTGCTCGATCTTCTCCCCGCAGATGAGAATAACGTCGACGGAAAGTCGGTTCAGAATACAAACGAGGTTGTCCGGTTCTGCCGGGCGGAAATCGAATCCAAAGCCAGGCGGGGCGCTCTCTCAGCCTGGCGCTGAGGAGGAGCGAGTAAAAACTAGACTAAAACCGGGGCCCCAGCGTGTAACGATTTGGCGCGTGCCGACACTACTTGCCTAGACCAAGCGCAATCGGAACAAGCAACCGTATCCAATGACATTGTGCCGTGCGGCTGTTTGTTTCCATTGGCTGGTTGTTGATGGGTGGGGGGCACTCTGGGGAGAGTTGTGCTCCCTGCCTGTCAGTCTTGTTTGCCCCGAAGCTCATCCCTTTCCATCACCAATTCCACCAAAGCTCGCCGAATGCGCGCCATGCCCTCGAGACGGAATGGTAGCCTTTTCGGGTACGCGTACCATTGCCTGCGTTTGAAAATGGCATCGGGTCGAACGGCTGGGTGCAAAGCGGCTCGCCGCCGCGGTTCGATGCCGCGCAGGCGGTACGATCGCACGCACGCCGCCTGGCCAGCGCAAGAAACCCGGGCCAAGCCCGGCGAAGAAAACGAAGCGGAGCAACTCGGTATCGCCGCCGGTTCTAGCAGGGGAATCCGCGGCGTTCGTCTGTCGTCCTGTGGGAAAATAGCCGGATGTTCAAGAACCCCAGGGGCACTGTGAATTCCCGGCGAACCATTTTATCAATTATTTTCGTATCTCTATTTGCGCTCATCGTTTGGCCGCGCGCCGCGATGACGCCGCAGGACCAGGCTCTACAAAAGCAACAGACGCCGACGATTGACGAATACCAGCCGAAGTCCACACTCGTCACCAAGGAGCACAAGGTCGAGCGGGCGAAATTTCCGTTCATCGATATTCACAGCCATCATTGGAATCCCACGCCAGAAGAAGTGGACCGGCTTGTCAAGGAGATGGACACAATCAATCTGCGCGTCATGGTGAACCTGAGCGGAGGAACGGGAGAAGCCCTGAACAAAACTGTGGCAGTGATGAAGGGACGCTATCCCGAGCGATTTGTAGTGTTCGCAAATATGAGTTACGACGATTTGAACACGCCGGGATTCGGGAAGCGCGTGGCGGCGCGGTTAGAACAGGACGTCAAGAATGGCGCGCAAGGGCTCAAAATCTTTAAGAATTTCGGGATGGATCTGAAGTATGCCAGCGGGGAGCGCGTGCACGTGGACGATGCAGAGTTTGATGCCGTGTTTGAGAAGTGCGCGGAACTGAAGATTCCCGTGCTGATTCACGTTGCGGAGCCTTCTGCGTTTTTCGATCCTTGGGATTACCACAACGAACGCTGGGAGGAGTTGAAGGAATTTCCGGGGCGCGCGCGGCCGCCGGCGAAGTATCCGCCGTTCGAGACGCTGATGACGGAACGCAATCATCTCTTTGCGAAGCATCCGAAGACGAATTTCATTGCCGCGCATTTGGGGTTTCACGGCAACGACCTGGAGCGGCTGGGAAAATTGTTTGATGCCAATCCAAACGTGTATGTGGATATTGCCGCCGT
>QHZC01000638.1:2542-7540 GCA_003224515.1 Acidobacteriota bacterium | reverse complement strand
CGCCCTAAGCGCTCCGCCCTACGGGCTCCGCAGGGCTTCGCTTCGGGCAAGCTCAACGAACAACAACGAAACTGCAAATGCAAAACCTAAAAAAGGGGACATTTCTATCTTGGTAAGAAGGGGGACATTTCTATTTTGCTTTGACACAAGTTGTGTTCATGCTTGACAAACCCAGACCGACGGGAGCAGAGTTTGCTGAGTTCCCCCTTGTTTTCTGTTTTCTCAGTCGTTTTTCCCATGATTTTTCAACATGTATTTCCGGGACCCCTGGTCACCACTCGCGGGTGAGTAGGTACTTTTTATCTGCGCAGACGGTCAAAGGAGAACGACAATGAACAAACCGGGTTACAGTCCATGGAAAAAACTTCAGGAGCAGTGGTTAAGTCGCCGCAGTCTCATCCGTGGAGCGGCGGGCACGGCGCTGGGAGCGGGGCTATTACGTCCAAAGTTGGCCTATACCGACGATGATGATAGCGACAGCGAATGCGCCGCATGCGTTGGTCCTAATCCGATTCCGGGAGGTGTCACAGCACTTAAGCCCTTCGGGATCTTCGTGCACCATAATCCGCTAAATCCCGCCACGCCGCTGGCCAATATCAACGACCCATCTCAGATTACGGACTTCGATGGGTTCGTGGGACTGACGCACATCCGCGGTGGCGGGACGGGAACAGATACCGCGACGGGCACTGTCACGCGACTGGCGTTCCAGGCTGATATGGGTTTCAGTCAGGGCAAGTTCATCGGGACGGACGGCCAACAACACAGAGGCACGTTCGCCTTTGTTTGACTTGACGTGTATACCGGTCCGGTTGGATCGGCCAGTCTCGCCCAACAGACTCACGACTACAACGTGCACGTTGACCGGAACGACGTGTTTTGGATGATTCCTGTAAGGCACGACGCCGTCGAGGTTGACTTCGATGGCGCGCGGGCCCACTTGCGCATGCGTGACTTAAACGTTTTCGACGACCACGACCTTGCCAATTCCCTAACGCAAGGGTTGGGGCTTCCCAATCCGCCCATCGCGGGGGTCTTCCCGGTCCGCGCAAAGGTTTCCTTTGACGTGGAATGGAACGGCGCCTTAGCGATGGTACAAATTGGAAACAGCTCACAAAATTTCAAAGGCAGTTTTTTAAGCACCGGAGCCACGATTAGTTGGTCTGCCGAGCAGTCTGGCTTTCGATTCGAGTCAGACATGCCGCCAGACCCTAAAGCGAACCTGGTTTCGGTGTTAGGACGCGAGCGAAACGGAACTTTCTTCTCTTGATGCTTCTTGCGCACAGCGCGAGGGAACACGCGAAATGGACCATCTGACGGCGTGCGGGGTTTGATGCCCCGCTCACCATCTTCCCCCCGGCTAAGCGAACAGCTGTGTGGATTGTTTCCGAGTCATCCGCCCGTAATCGGCGGCAAGCTTCAAATGGAGCTTCCGACTTCCCACAAGCGGGATTCCTATCAGGCGAAAGAACTCCTTGTGGCAAGGGTATGGGTTACTCAGGGAGGTTCATGCGGCGTAACAAGTCTTGGAAACGCGCGTCGGAGCGCAAAGGGTCGACCTCTGGTGCCACTTTGGACCAGACCAGTGAGGCGTCGCGCTGTTCGTACGCCTTTTCCAGCCATGACAGAGCTTGGTCCTTCTCGCCTAAGCCGATGTAGATAAATGCTACGTCACTCGGAGAGAGAACTCTCCTTCAGGAGAGTTTAAAGAACTCCGCGAATTGACAGGTCCACCCGGACAGGTAGTATCGATGAAGCCATCGCGGCAGGTAGCTACCACTTACAAGTGCCTGTCACTATCCAGAAGACGGCGTTCGCGGAGATGAGAACGCAAGCCACTTTCGGCGGAACCTCACTTCCTCGATCGGGAGTTAGACGTTAAGTTTCAACGAGAAGCGCGTCTGACGAAGTCAAATAGATTGTTTCCGGATGCCGTGATCCGGGCGCAATCTGGCAACACGATGGGCCGAATCGCAAACCCGCAAGGTATCTCCGAAGGAGCAACTCTACTCGAAATGCAATGCTCGCATCGGATCTACTCTCGATGCCCGGTAGGCGGGCGCCAGATTCGCCACCAGGCCCACGCCGAGCACGACGGACCCGTAGACACCGGATCGTATGAACTCACGCTGAAAAGCAACGCCCCAGCAGCCCTGTCGCCAACAAAGTGCTGACCAGGCCCGCCGTCACGCCGATCCATATGAGAGCCATGCCGCCCAGCAAGACTTGCCCTAACACTTGCGCGGGCCGCGCGCCCAGAGCCATACGGATGCCGATCTCTTGCGTTCGCTGAGTGACGATGTATGAGATTGTGCCGTAAACCCCCGCCCCGGCTAGCAAGATTGCGACCATTGCGAACGCACCGAACAACCAGGAGTAAGCTCGCCGCGTCCATAAGGAACGATCCATTTGCTCGGTCATCGCTTGAATTGCGTAGATCGGGACATCCGAATCCAATTGGTGGACGATTTCCCGCGCTGCCCCGACGACCATCTTCGGGTCGATCGAGCTGCGCACGATAATGGTCATTGCCTGCAAAGAGCGGGCATCATTGCAATCCAGCCATTCGGTTGGTGCCTCGGCCGTAACCTGGCACATCGCCGGTGCTTTCAGCCGCCGCTGATCGCGGGCACAATCGAAACTTCGGCTCCGGCCAGAACAGGCGTCGCCAGTCCGCCTGTGTAACGAATGTCTTCACGTGCCACAAAAATATTTACGTGCCGTCGAATTTCACCGGATTCGGTCAGAACTCTGTCCTGGAGTCCCGGATAGGGAACGAACAAAGCCTGCAAAGCTTCGCGCAGATCAGCGCCTTCTTTCACCTCAACCCGCACGTTGCTGCGGTTCTCTGTGAATTCACGCAACGGCCCGGGAATATTGAATAAGACGTGCATCACCGCCGGTTCCCGCGCCTGGCGCCTTTCACGCGCAGAGTTTTCCGCTTTGCCGAGGGTTTCGTCTTCGGGTACGGTCTCGCCGCTGGCGCACCATCGATTTGGATGACGGCGGCCTTTACGCACACGATCTGCGGCAGTCCCTCCAGTATTTTCTTCCAGCCTTTCCCTTCATCTCTCGATGCGTACAGCTTTCCGCTCCGCGTTCCGAAATAAATCCCCGCAGGGTCAAGCGAATCCGTAGAGAAAGCATCACGCAAGACGGTTTCGTAAGCCCCCTGCTGCGGCAAACCGCGCTCCAGAGACTCCCACGAAGCACCGGCATTTCGCGTGCGGTAAACACGCAAACGGCCTTCCGGCGTGCAGCGAAACTCGTCCGATTCCACAGGCAGGATGTACACGCAGTCCGCATCGTGTGGATGCATCAGCATCGCGAAACCAAAGTCTGACGGCACCCCGCGCGCGATATCCTGCCACGAATCGCCCCGGTTGTCGGAACGATACAACCCCCAGTGGTTTTGCAGGAACAATCGCTCCGGGCGAGATTCGTGCACCACAATCTTATGCACGCACTGCCCGAACTCTGGATACTTCTCCGGCATAAACACCACGCGTATTCCATTGTTCCGCGCCTGCCACGTGTTCCCGCAATCTTCGGTGCGGTAAACTCCCCCCGCAGACACTGCCACATACATCCGCTCTTTATTTCCCGGGTCTGGCACGATGGTGTGCAGAAACAGCCCGCCGTTGCTCGGCATCCAGCGCGGCCGGTGCGGATGATCGTATAGCCCGCGCATCAGCGACCATGATTCGCCCGCGTCCCGCGACTCGAACAGCGCCGCCGGCTCTACGCCACAAAAAAGCGTATCCGGTTCATCTGCGCGGCCCAGGCAAATCTGCCAAATATTTTTCAGAGCAGCGCCGGACTCGACGGGAAACCGGATGCTCGCTTCCAGTGGATTTGTCCAAATTCTCCCGAAGTCATCGCTCGACCGCAAAAACGTTCCCCACATCAAACTGTTCGTTGAAACCCACAAGCGGTGGCGCCCGCTACGGCCGTCATATCCCATCGCGTACACGCCCTGGCCGTGAAAATACGGTCCAGCGACATCCCACCGCGCGCGGTCTCGCGATGACCGCAGCAGAAATGCTCCCTTGTTCGTGCCGACCAGCAGCAGTACGTCCCCGTTCTTCGCCGTGAGGTGTTCCATCCCACGCAGGACTAATGTTCGTGGCCCTCGCGTTTCTTCCGAGGGATGCCGGCTTTGCAGCACTGCGCCCTGCAGCGCCTCCAGCGCTGCGCGCGCCTCGCTCGCTCGCTGGTAGCGCTCCGCCGGCTCCTTCATCAAGCAGCGCTGGATGACCACTGCCAGCCCGTGTGGAACGCTTGGCGGCAGTGGCGGAGGCGGTTCGCGCAGGATTGCCGAAGTCACCTCGAAGCCCGTGTTCCCCCGAAACGGCAGCCTCCCCGCGGCAGCCTCATAGAGCAGCACTCCGAGCGCCCACAAATCGCTCAGGTGATCTGCCTTGTGCCCTCGCAAAACTTCCGGGGACATGTACGGCAGCGTTCCTACCAGCTTGCTCTCCAGCGTGTCGTAGGAAAGTGTGAGCTCGCTGATTTCCTCCCGCTCCATGCGCGTGGCCAGCCCGAAATCCAGCACCTTCACGCGCCCCTCGGCCGTTACCATCACGTTCGAGCCCTTCAGGTCGCGATGCACGATTCCGCGGTCATGCGCGTGCGCCAGCGCGTCCGCGATTTGCGCCCCGTAGCGCATCACAATTTCCATGGAGAGGCCCGTCGTCGTGAGCAAGTCGCTGAGCGACCGCCCCTCAATCAGCTCCATCACTACGTAGAAATCGTCGCCGGTCCGTCCCACCTGGTGAATCGTGCAAATATTCGGATGGCTCAGGGACGATGCGGTTTGCGCTTCGCGGAGCAAATGGCCCCGCCCAACCTTGTCGAGCGCCCCTTGGGCCAGCAGCTTCAGCGCCACGTCGCGGTTCAACACCTCATCCCGCGCGCGATAAACGACACCCATGCCGCCTTTGCCAAGCTGGGCAACGATTCTATAGTGATCCAGCGATTGTCCGATCATGGTCGCGG
>QHZC01000638.1:1924-2475 GCA_003224515.1 Acidobacteriota bacterium | reverse complement strand
AGGGCAGCGACGAGAGACTACACTTGTAGCCTCGCGAAGTCCACTTCGCCACAAGACCAATCTTCGCCCGCGGGCCTTTCATAGATTCTCACCAACAGCTACGATATGCCGGTATCCCGTTTGTGTATGCAGACGCAAGAGTGGAAACCGTTGCCAATGTTTATGCCGTGTTGAGACGGCTTGCTTTGATCGCTGCCTCGGTCATGAAATGGAGCACATGCCTTCGGGCCCAGCTCCCGGCCGCCGCTTCCCGTGCATCCGGCCCGGCTGACTTTCGGCCAATTGAAAGTAGTCGCAGGATTGTCGCTCTGAAGCAGAGCGTTGATCATTCCGTACGGATGGGACTCTTGCCCCGTGCTTCCCCATGTACAACGCGAAGTTCGATTGGGGAACGGTCGAAAATCAGAAGTTCGTTCCAAAGCAACTCGCGGAGATGAAGCAAGGCTGTGAACCGCACTGTTTTTCAACGCTCGGCTATCACGTCGCTTACTGCTACAGCGCTGCTCGCGTCATGAAGTGGCCCTGGAAACAGGCGATGCACGGCTTCCAGG
>QHZC01000638.1:0-1786 GCA_003224515.1 Acidobacteriota bacterium | reverse complement strand
AATCCCGTATTGCACGGCGAAGGCTCTATCCGCTGACGGCTTTCTACACAACCTACTCGTTGATCGTGACTCTGCTTGGTTTGCGCAGCGGGCACCCACGGGTTGGGATGGTTTTCTACCTGGCGGGCATCCCAGTGTGGAGCCTGGTGGAATATCTCTTTCATCGTTACGTCCTCCACGGCCGCTTTCCTCCCGGCAAAGGCCTGATTCGCCGCTTTCTTCACGAGCGGCTCGACCCTCTTCATTGGGAACACCATGAGAGACCTTTTGACGGCTGGCACATCAGTGGTGAATTGAAGGATATCTTGCCTCTTTTTGCCGTGGCCGTGCCCTTGAGTTTCCTGTCCCCCGTATACACCCTGTCCGCATTGCTTGCGGGAGTCGTGCAAAGCTATGTCGGCAAAGAGTGGCTCCACTATTTCCTGCATTTCGGAAAGTTTCTTAATCGCTACTTCCGCCATCTCAAGCGGTACCATCGGTATCATCACAGCCCCCGCGGAATGGAAATGGGTTACGGGATCACCAGTGGGATTTGGGATCTTGCATTCCATACCCAGTACCCAAAGCCAGTTCGCAAATTGCTCTCCGAAAAGGGCCGTGGCACTCCCGTGAAGAAGATGACGCGGTCCGAAGCTTCGAGACTCTTCCGCGAGCGATTCGAGAAACAATAACTCGCAGGTTGGGCCTCAGTATCGCTTTAGGACTGCAAGCGCCTCGAAAAATAGTTAACCGCGTCCTGGGCATTTTGAAAGCGACCGATTGAATCTTGTCTGGACCAAACAGTGAGGCGCCCCATCTGCGTCCAAAACGCTCTACTGTACAGTTCCACATTAATAAACTAAGAATCGCCTGCTCCACTTGGCTCAGAAGGCGCGATTTGAGCTTGTGCGCTGCTTTTAGCATAGGGCAGTTCCGTTCCCTATGGGGCGTTGCCACCGCGGCATCCTGTAGTCAGAGGGCCCTCAACCCCCCACGAAATGCACAGGAGATCTTGTCCCTGATGATTGGAATTCGCCAAGAAGATAGTTATGGCAATGACTCCTCAGAAGATAGGCCAGAATTCAGAGGCGAAGCCTCCCGCATTTAAGCATCTTCAGCCCCACAACTAAGGTGTTCAACCCCTCCATTCTACAGCAGACACTCTATTGATTTTAGGCGTTGTTAGTCTCATAGGTAGAGTCAGTCGGCGCTTGGGGCATCCTTGCCCGTCCGGGGGTCTCCAGGGTTCATGACCGCGCCCGTTCCAACCCGTCAATCCAATGGTCGATCCGAAAGGCGTATCCCGCAGAGATTGGCCGCAGAGCTTTCGCGCCCAGACGAATCTGCGCCTAAGGAAATGACGTTCTCTGAGAACTTGAGTCCTCGAGGTGTACGCCTCACCACGATGCAGCGCTGGCAACCTGGAACTCGCGTGCTGCTTACTTTTCCCCAAAATGGCATTCGGGCTGAAGGAAGGGTTGCTTACTGCCAGCGCGTGGAAAGTGGCAACTTCGCCCTTGGGCTAGAGCTACCGTGGCAGGTACAGCGCTGGCAGATGCTGTGGTAAACGCAGGCGCATGTTAGGTTTGGGGGACCGGGACCATGAGAAATATCGATCCAGACCTACCCTGCCCCGCAGACACAAACCTTTCCCCAGCCTCAGGTAGTGCACCTCCCCCGGCTCAGGGTACGGCTAGATGCCCTGGCACCGAGTGGGGGGGGCTGCAAAACCACCTTCATCCTGTAGGCGGTCAACCAAAGGAGGTTGACATGTCTGCTCGATTCGTTTCTATGCGCTTGAAGAGCA
>QHZC01000639.1:446-4321 GCA_003224515.1 Acidobacteriota bacterium | reverse complement strand
CAATATGCGGCGTTCGGACACGGCACGATGGTGATGGGCATCATCCACCTGGTTGCTCCGACGGCGATGCTCATGCCACTAAAGGCATTCCATTCGGACGGAACGGCGTCGCTCTCTGACATTCTGCGCGCGATCTATTACGCGGTGCAGAACGGCGCCAACGTGATCAACATGAGCTTTGACTTAAAGGCGAGTTCAGCGGAGCTAAAGAAGGCGCTCGACTACGCCAACCAGCATGGCGTCATCTGCGCGGCGTCGGCTGGAAACGACGGGATGGCGGAAATTGTATATCCCGCGGCGTGGCAAACCGATGTGATGGGCGTGGCATCAACGACGGATCAGGACGCGCGCTCGTCGTTCTCCAACTTTGGAATCAACATCGTGTGGGTGGCGGCTCCGGGCGAGGGGATTGTTACTACCTACCCGTTTAACACGTATGCAGCTGGCTGGGGAACGTCGTTCAGCGCGCCGTTTGTATCGGGCGGGGCGGCGCTGGTGCACAGCCTTAAGACCACTACTATTCAGTCTGGAGCTGCCGCCGCGGTAGCCCATGCAGTCCCGCTTGCGGACGCCGGCATGGGCAACGGCCGGCTGGACTTGTGTCTGACCTTGGCGTCCGTGGCCACGTCGAGTTGTTCCCCGGACTACAGCGTTTCTGTGACGCCTTCCACGGCGACCATTACGGCGGGACAGCAGGCAAACTTCACGGTCTCCGCTACGCCACTGCATAATTCCACTCCGACCGTAGTGTGGAGCTGCACGGGTGCACCTCCCCAGGCGACATGCACGGTTTCGCCATCGTCGGTAATGCTAGACGGGAAGAACGCGGCAACTACGACGGCTACGCTGACTACCATAGCGCGCGTTTTCTCGCCGCCCTTAGCTTTGCCGCGATATGCGCCGCCGATGCGCGGGTGGGAAACGTTGGAGGCGTTATTCGCGTGGCTTGCCGTACTATTGATAATTTGCAGCTCGAGTCGTACTTCTCGCCAAAGGCCTGGCATTGCGGCGACGGCCGTGCTTCTAGCCATTTCGCTTTGCACATACTCTTGTGGCGGCTACGTTACGCCGTCGGGTGGCGCAACGCTCTCATCGGTAGCGCTCAACCCAACCAGTGTCAATGGCGGGTCTTCCTCAATGGGCACAGTGATGCTGAGCGGGCCAGCCCCCACTGGCGGCGCGCAAGTACTGCTTACCAGCGACAACGGGGCGGCTAGCGTGCCTGCCAGCGTGACTGTGGCCGCGGGAGCCAGCAGCGCGACGTTCACGGTGAGCACCAGCGCGGTGACTGGCTCCACTCCGGTGACCATCTCCGCGTCCTATGCCGGCGTGACCAAGACAGCTTCACTCACGGTGGTGCCACAAGCCCTTCCAACGCTCTCTTCGCTGACCGTGAATCCCACGAGTGTGACTGGTGGTGCGCAATCCTCCACTGGCACGGTGACACTGAGCGGGCCAGCTCCCACTGGCGGCGCGCAAATACTGCTTACCAGCGGCAACGGGGCGGCTAGCGTGCCTGCCAGCGTGACTGTGGCTGCGGGAGCCAGCAGCGCGACGTTCACAGTGAGCACCAGCGCGGTGACTGGCTCCACTCCGGTGACCATCTCCGCGTCCTATGCCGGCGTGACCAAAGCAGCCTCGCTCACCGTGGCCCCTCCAGGTACTCCTGCGGGAACCTACACGCTTACGATCACGGGAACCTCGGGCAACGTCAGCCATTCCACAACGGTCCAAGTAACGGTGAACTAAGAAGAGCTTCGGAGCCTCCAGCCCGCGTTTGAAATTCAGCCCGAAAAAGCCGGCGGTTTTCCACTGCTCACTGCGACTGGCCATTTGGCCCATTACACTCAGAGCAAGTTCCATTGCTACTCCCAGCCCTAAATGGATCCTAAGGGAAGGGGAAACTATCTCCGGGCAACTGCCAAGGACGAAGGGGCGATGGACAAAGCGAAGACGGGGTTAAAGGGGAGAGTGGCAGGCGGTTTTGCGCTCGCGGCATCCCTGGCAGTCGGTTGCATGGCGGCGGGCTCGCTCGCAAACGCTCAGGCCAGACCTGCATCACAGAGAGCTGGGTCGAAGTCCCGATTGTTGAGTGCGGCGGAAGGGCGGGCAATCGTGGAGGGCGCGCAGGATCAGGAGCAGCCAGCACGCAGCGCGCAAGACTGTTCTCACCTTGTTCATGAGATGTATTTCAGTGCGGGTTTTGAGTACCCGTATGCGAGCTCTTTCGAACTCTACGCCGGGAACGAGAACTTCCAGCGTGTGAGAAACCCGCAACCGGGAGATTTGATCGCGTGGCCAGGCCATGTGGGCATTATCCTGGATCCGAGGGAGCACAGTTTTTACAGCCTGGTGCGTACGGGCTTGGAGACCCAGGATTACGAGGGAACTTATTGGAGGTCCCGCGGAAGGCCACGCTTCTATCGGTACAAAGTTGAAAACGCGGAGATTTTGACTGCGGTCGAGGCTTCGACATCCCCAGGAGTTTCAGATTCCGCGAAGCAGCACGACACTGCGCCGGTGATCGAAGAGCGGTCCCCCGTGGCGGCATCCGCTTCCCATCGGGCACCGAAGACGGCTTCGGAACGGACTAGGGTCTTGCGTGGTTCGGGGACTCTGCCAGCACCAGCCGTAGCAACCGCTACATTTGAGGTTCCGCGCAGCATATTCATCACCGCGGGGAATAAGCGACCGACGAGCAGCCAGGTTGCTGAAGGCATCTCTGAATTGAGCAACGCCTCGGGAAATGTCTTGCGAACGGATGACCCCACAAAACTGGTGCTGCCAGTGGTTATCTTTGAGGGGCTGCAGGTGGAGCGCTTGGAGATCAAACGGGACCACGGATGGGCGCGTCTGCGGATTGATTCTCGAGCTACCATAGCGGGTGGAGAAACGGACTATAGGCGGCGACGCGAAAAAGTTCGCTGGGAGCTGCGCCGCACAGAATCGGGGTGGGAGGCGATCACACCGGAGGATCGAGCGTATGTGCCAAACGATGTGGCCGTGCGCAATCTGGCGGCACAGCTCGCGCGGCTGACCGAAAGAGACGGCGCTGCGGCACATCAGGAGACAGTTCTGCGGCAGGAGTCACAGCTCGCCAGTCTACTAAGCGCGCTGCTGGAAATTAAGTAGGCCACTTATCGGGGCAGCCGAGAGCCCTGGAAGGGCAAGCGGCTTGCTGGAGTTCTCGTCCTGAAACTGATTTCTCGAGCTAATGCTTCAGTTCCGGTTGGGACGTTGTGCTAAGTGATTCCCGAGGCAGAGCAAAGGCAACGTATACACCGCCCGAAGATGATTTGGGGTCCTTGCCTCCGCCCGCGGCGATGACGATGAATTGGCGGCCGTTGACTTCGTAAGTGGCGGGAGTGGCATTGCCTGAGAAGGGCAGGGTCGCCTCCCACAGCAGCTCACTGGTAGACTTATCGAAGGCGCGAAGTTTTTTGTCGAAGTTGGTTGCTCCGATGAACACCAGTCCGCCCGCCGTTACGATGGGACCGCCGTAATTTTCCGTGCCGGTGTTCTTCTGTCCCTTGGCCGCAAGTTCCGGATATTCACCTAGCGAAATCTTCCAGAGGTATTCGCCGGTGTTCAGATTGATGGCGTTCAACGTACCCCACGGGGGAGCGACGGCCGGATATCCTTCCGGGTCTAGAAACTTGTGGTAGCCGGTGAAGCGATATCGCATGGATATCGGAGGCGGTGCGGAGCTTGCCAGCTCTTTGCTCACGCCGCTCGTCAGGAAATCGATCAGCGCGAACAATTGATCTTCCGTCAGATTGGGAAAGCCTGGCATTCGTCCTTTTCCGCTCTTGATAGTAACAGCAATCTGCGCGGGAGTCAGCCGCTCGCCCACTCCTATCAAGGAAGGCATGGCA